>CAKTYF010000045.1 GCA_934631995.1 uncultured Eggerthellaceae bacterium | reverse complement strand
TCGTCCGTTGCAGTCAAATTAATCGTATCGAACTGCGAGGATGCAGCCGAAGAGAATTTCAGCTTCTTCCCATAGCCGACTTCGTAAGATTTCTCAACATGATTGAAAACAGGTTTGACATTATCGGTCACCTTTATGGGTACAATTTGGCTCACCTTATTTCCAGCGGCGTCGGATGCCTGAATTTCAAGACTGAAGTCCCCCGCTTTCCCAAAAAGAACGCTGGACCCATCTTCAGAGAAAACAACGCCCTTATCAGGCTCGCAAGACGCGGCGTAAGGCAAAACTTCCCCATCGCGCTTGTCAACGGCACTCGCCAAATCCGAGATTTGAATGGTCTGCCCGTATTTGATGTCGGCGCCGGTTGCGTCAAGAACCGGCGCAGTACGATCCGCCAAAAGAGAAAACACCATTCCGCACTGAACAAAAAGAAAGGCAGCAAGAACAAGATAGAGCCTTTGCTTCAAAGAAAGGCCTATTTTCATCTTGGGCAGATTTTTATTTCGCAATAATCTAGACATAGACATGATTCTATCACTGTTGACGCGCGCAACACCCTAGGAGAGCCGCGCGATTCCAGTTTGCTGGCACCGAAACAACCCTGCTTGTTGGATAAATGAGGGTAAACTCGGGCAAATCGACGATAGGCGGTAGTTCCAACTCCCATTCGGCCGACCCCCGACTGATACCGCACTGCGAAGAAAGACAGTACAAGCCTGTGAACTGGGGAAACGCAAAACTGCTGCTCGCGATTCTTTCACCATCCATCGCCAACGGCTCGAATCGCTCGCGAAAACCACCATCTATCGTCGATTTGCCCGAATTCAAGGTCGATTTCGCAACAACCACTCGCCAAACCCCGCAGAGGGAAGGATGCGGCACCCAGAGCCGCATCCATAGTAACCAAGCACCGCGCCAGCTCCTCCTCAAACCACCGCCTTTGGCAACGGAATATCGACATTGTGAAGATATCGCCCCCGCATCGAGCGGCATCGCTATACTTGAGCGAAACGGAACGAAGCAAAATCGCGAACGAAGCCACACGGCGCAAAGTTCGCGTGAGGAAGAGCTATGGCAACCGACTTCATATCACTTTTCGCGGCGGCGCTCATCGCGGCGCTCTCCCCCATCATCGCGCGCCTGGTGCCGCGCGGTCTGGTGCCAGAAACCGTCATCTTGCTGCTTGCCGGCGCACTTTTGGGGCCGCACATGGCGGGCATCATCCAAACCACGGATTCCATCGAAATGATTGCGGAGCTAGGCCTGGCGTTTCTGTTCCTACTTGCCGGCTACGAAATCAATCCGCGCAGCCTTTCGGGCTCGCAAGGCAAAAAAGGCCTTGCCACCTGGGCTGTTAGCATCCTTATGGCATTCGCGGCAGTCGCGCTGGCAACAGAGCTCTCGCCCACCTCTACCGAGGGCATTGCCGTGGCCATTGCTCTGACCACCACCGCGCTGGGCACGCTTATGCCCATCCTGAAAGAACGCCAGCTCGAAGGCACCACGGTCGGCGACGCCATTTTGTCCTTCGGCACCTGGGGCGAGCTGTGCCCCATCATAGCCATGGCGCTGCTGCTATCATCGCGCAGTGAGTGGAAAACCATCGTCATCCTGCTGGGGTTCGCCGCACTCTGCGTCATTATGGCGGTCATCCCCGCAAAAGCGCGCCGCGCCGGCCATCGCGTGTACCGATTCCTTGCCAGCAAGCGAAACACCACGTCGCAGACGTTCGTGCGCGTTGTGGTGGTGCTGCTCATTGGCCTGGTAACCGTCTCGGCCGTCTTCGGCCTGGATATTGTGCTGGGCGCATTCGCCGCCGGCTTCGTGCTGCGCTACGTTATCCCCGAAGGCGACCACGAGCTGGAATCAAAGCTCGACGCCATTGGCTACGGCTTCCTGATCCCCATGTTCTTCGTGGTGTCCGGCGCCAAAATCAACCTTGCCGGCGTGGGCGAACAGCCGCTGCTGCTCATCGCGTTCATCGCTGCGCTGCTGGTCATTCGCACGCTGCCCATTATTGTGGCGCTTTCGCTGGGGAAGGACCGCCAGCTGCTCTCCATCCACAATCGCGTTACCGTGGCGCTGTACTGCACCACCGCGCTGCCCATTATTGTGGCTGTGACCAGCGTTGCCGTGAAGTCGGGCGCCATGAGCCAGGAGCTTGCCGGCGTGTTAGTGGCCGCCGGCGCCATCACCGTGTTCCTTATGCCGCTTTTGGCGTCGCTCACGTACCGCGTGGTTGACGTGCACCCCGTGGAGGCCGCGCATGAAATTGCTGCGCACCCGCACGATGCGCGCACTATTTTGCACGAGCACCTTGAGCTCGGGCGCATGCTTGCCATGCAGGAAATCGCTGCTCGCCACGCCGCGCGCGAGGCGGCATCGGCGCATCAAGACCCCAGCTGGGAAGATCTTGCGTTCACCTTGCAGCGCGAATCCGAGCGCAAACGAGCCCTTGAACAGGCCATTGACTTCGCACGACAGCAAGCAGCCGCCAAAGAGAACGCACGAAATCATTTCAGCGAAGAAGAAGGCACAGGCGAAGGCCTCTCAATTGTCGATATCGCGAAAGAAACCGATGCCATCCGTCGCCACATTGCAACGCGCGCCGTGCGCGAGTACCATCATCGCATGGAGGAATTGGGGCGCGC
The DNA here is from genome assembly GCA_934631995.1 of uncultured Eggerthellaceae bacterium. GTDB lineage: Bacteria > Actinomycetota > Coriobacteriia > Coriobacteriales > Eggerthellaceae > CAKUOV01. Next base: position 12,171 of record CAKTYF010000045.1, on the reverse strand, counting down.
CGCAGAGCATGCCATTAAGAAAGATGACTCTGAACAGGGGAAATAGGAATTCGTCATTGCTGCGATATAGCAAGTGTCGGAATAACCGCATAAGATAGGCAAATCAAACCATCCCCGAGTGCGGTTCAGGGAATCTTGCTATTTCCGATAGTGCGCTGATTGACACCCATCTTTAATCCAAGCCTCTTTCGAAAGGGGGTCTTTTCGACCCTTGCTTCATTTCCAAAAAGATAAACCACCGCGTACGCGAGTTCGGACTTTTTGGAATCCCTTGGGACCCTCTCGGGTTCTTCGAGAGGGCATGTTGTCGTTTTTTTCGCTCAAAAACGCGCAAATCGACGATACGGGGCAGGTGGAAAAGGTGCTATCGCACTTGTTGCCGTCGAAGCAATCTAACGACCTGGGCTTTTACCGAAAGCAACTGGACTGAAGAGCTCTGAGTCGCCTTGTCCGCGCCCCCAACCTGCCCCGTATCGTCAATTTGAGCGTTTTCGCACCCGTTTTCCGACAAGATGGCCGCAATTCGACGCTTTCCGAGAAAGGCAAAGTCGTAAAAGGGGACTGGCAGAGCGGTTTTTACATCATCAATCATCCTCATCGAGCTTTTAGACGCAACCGGGATTTGTCATCACCGCATTTTGGCCCATAATCCCAGTTTTACAGCAACGTGCCGAGGTCAACATCTGCGCCGAGCATGCAAAACGGCGGCAAGCGGCACGAGGACAACTACAGCGGCAAAGCTCTTAGCACACTTCGCTCAGCACGCCGTCTTCCACATGAAGGCGCATGGTGGCAAATTCGCGCGCTTTCGCGCGATGCGCTGCAACGAAAACCGTTTTACCTGGTAGCTGTGCTATATTCGCAAGCACTGCAGCTTCGGTGGCGTTGTCGAGTGCGCTCGTAACCTCATCGAGCACCATAATGGGCGCACCCGAACACACCGCGCGCGCAATAGCCAAACGCTGCAGCTGACCTTGGGAAAGCCCTTGCCCGTGTTCGCCGATCATCGTACCAAGCCCCTGCGGAAGCTCTTCCACAAAATCCCACGCGCACGCTATCTCGCACGCACGTTTCACCTGATCATCGGTTGCATTGGGGGCCGCAAACGCCACGTTTTCGCGCACGGTTCCCGCAAACAGAAAGTTATCCTGCGGCACGTAGGCGAACACTCCTGGCGGCACTTGGGAAGCGGTGGCACGCGCACCATCGATAAGCTCGTAAGAGAAGCCGTCCGCATCGTACGCACCCAGCACCAACTTGAACAGCGTGGACTTGCCCGAGCCGGAAGGGCCTTCGACCACCACGAACGACCCCTTGGGAACGAAAGCATCTTCGCAGGTCAAACCAACGTCTTCGGAAGACAGCCCAACGGCGCGCCTCTCCGCGCCCGCAGCATCCGCGCCGTTGCCAACAACGTCACCCTCGACAACGCCAGCGTCGCCTCCGTCGACACCCACATCCGCAACTGCGCCGACAGCGCCTTCGCCGTCGACATCCGCATCCGCAACCGCGCCCGCGCAACCGCCGGCAGCAGCATCCGCTGTCGCACCATCGGCCGCGACACCCACAACGTCCTCCCCTTCCCTATCGTCGTAGGAAAACGCCAGGTCGCTCATGCGCACACCCGAAAACCGCTCGTAGAACTCCGCAGCCGTTCCTGGCAAGCAATTCTGCGCTTGCGGCAAATTCGCGACCTCCATCATGCGCTCCGCCGAAGCAAGCGACTGATACAGCTGCGGCAACATGCCTGACAAGCTGGAAACCGGCGCCTGAATGCGCGCCACCAGCTGCAGCACCGCCATCAGCGTGCCGTAGCTCATGGTGCCGTGCAGCAGCTCAAACGCGCACCACGTAAGTGCCACGGCATACAGCGCATTGAAGAAAAACGAGAAGCTGGCGTTGGCGGCAATGGAATACCCGCGGCGGCGCATCTGTGCGGCAAAATGCTCCTCTTGCAGCTTGTCGGCGCGCGCGCTTGTGGCAGGTTGCGCGCCAAACGAGCGGATGACCAGCTGATGCTCAAGCGCCTCCTGCAGAAATACGCGCACGGCGCCTTCCTTTTCCTGCACTGTTTTGTGCAGCGCCTTCAGCCGCCCGCGCAACGTGCGCGCCAGCACAAACGACAGCAGGGCCGCCGCCGCGAACAGCACCACCATGGGCGGGCTGATCAGCGCCAGCACCGCAATGGCGAACACAAGCTGCATGAACATGGACACAAAACTCGGGATGATGGTCGCCACGCCGTTGGAAACCACTTGCACGTCGGAAAACATGCGGTTGGAAAGCTCGCCGGAATGGAAGCGCAAAACGCTGCCGTACCGCGCGGAAAAAATGCTGTCGAGCATCGATTTGCGCAGCTCAAGGGCGAAGCGCGCGCGAATACGCTCCTGTATGCTGTTGATAGCCAGGCGCAAAACCAGCTGCGCGACAATAACGCTGGCAAGACCCGCCGCACTTGCCAGCAAGCCGTCAACGTTGCCCGCCACCGCTTGGTCAATAACAGCGCGGCACGCCAACGCGAATCCCACCAGCACCGCCGCTTGCAACGTGCACAGCAGAGACAACGCCACAATGCGCCCGTGCTGCGCCCTCGATTGCGCAAACAGCCATGCATATGTAACCTTGTCGCGATTGCGTGCGGCGGACGCGCGACGGCTCATCGTTTCCGCCCCGCTTCGCGCTTGGTGTTGCCGGCGCTGCCGCTAGCCGCAGCAACGCCATCAACCGCGCCGCCCACCGCCACATCATCTGTACCTTTGCATTTCCGCAGGCCGCACGCTAAAAGCAACCGTTTTCCCACATGCCTTACCGCAGCACTTGCGCCCTTGCACACCTTGCGAACGGGAAACAGCGCCACCCACAGCTTCGAGTACGCATGATACCCGCGCGACATTTCGCAATCAATACGATGCCCATCGCGATAGAAGCCGCTCAGCACGCCCAGCACGTTTTCGCAAGGAATATACTCCAGCGTCACGCAATTATCTCCGCAGATCACATAGCCTTTTTCGGCGCCGTTTTCGTAGTGCCCCACCACGCGATGCAGCACGTACTTCTCGCCGCGACGATACAGCGCCACGTCGTAGCGACGCAACTCGCCCGCGGCCGGCACCACCATCATCACGTCGTGACGGTTGCGCAGCATCGGCCACATGGAAACGCCCACGGGCGGCCCCAGGTAGAAGCCCTCGACTGCCAGCACGCCCTCGATCTTACGCGGCTCGGAGGCAGGGGAAGCGGAAGCAGCGGAAGGCGCAGACGCCGGTGCAGCGGGAACGGAAGAGTCCGATGCGGCGGGAACGGAAGACTCAGACGCGGCGGAAGCGACAGGCGTAACAGAAGAAGGCGCAGGCGCCGACGAGCCCGAACCCGTACCCGCGCCCGCACCTGCAGCCACGTCCACGCCCGCGCCCGCCTCACCTGCCAAGATGTCCTTCTCTTCCGTCATGAATCCATTGCTACCAAGCGTCCAACCGTCAAGCGTCTACTCGTCTATCAAATCGGCGTCGCGCAGCTTGCCCAGAAACGTCGCAACATCGGCGCGTGCCAAATCCTCGGCCGCATCATATTCCGCAAGCAAGGCCTGAACCAGCGCATCTTCTGTTGCATGCGCGCCAAGCTGCTTCCATAAAAACGCACCCGTTTCGTTCAGGCGAATCATGCAATGACGCTCCACGCTGACCTGGCCAACCGGCACCACCACGTATTGCGTGCCCACTTTATTCACGATGAAACCGTCTTTAATTTTCATGTCACAATCTTTCGTTTCGATGCAATTATTCGTTCTCATTATCGCACAGCGTCATTTGAAACGCCGCGTCAAAGGCAGCGCGGGTCGGCGTGCAGCGCAACACGTAAAACGGCACGCTCGTGACCAGCCTATCCAGCAAATCAAGCTGTCGAACAGCCAAAACAGGATCTTTCGGCAGAAGAATCTGATTCATCATGCGGTTGATTATTTCGCCGTCGTCTTCCAAGCGCTCCAGGCAGTTCAGCTCACCCGGCTCGCAACGCTCAATAAAGCACACCGTGCGAAGGGGCACGCTCGTATTCTGTCCCCAGCTCTCTTTGCCACAATACGGCGTACCATACGCAAGAAACGCTCCCGATGCCTGGCGGTTCGCAGCATCAGCGTCGCCAGTATCCGCGAGCGAGATCGCAGAACGCACGCCCGCCGCCTGGACGTCCCCAGCAGCAGCACCAGTGCCTTTCCCCGCAGCAGCACCTTCGCCAGCACGCCCCCTACCAGGGGTTTCTCCTTCGTCAGCGCCAGCGCCAGCATCTTCGCCTTCCCCAGCGCCTTCGCCTCTCCACCAACGCAGAAGAGGCTTGTCGCCGTTCACTACCGTCACGCGGTCGCCCAGCGCGCGCATCCACTGCACAACGTGCGTGCTTTTGCCCGTGCCGCTTTTCGCCGCAAACGCGTAGCCGCGGCCCGCGTACGAGACAACTGCCGCATGAAACAAGAACGCATCGTAATCAAGCATGCGCGTGCACATCTTGCGATAGAGCGCCAACGATTCGCAATACGCGGGCGAAAACGCGTCTTCGTCGTTGTTTTCCGCTGCAATTTCTTCCGCTGTTGCCGATACTGAAAAGTCGCATTCATCAGGAGAGACGCCAACAATATAGTCCGCACAGAGCCGTTCGGTGAACGCATAGCGGTTCTCTATGGCAACAAGAACCCCGGCTATCTGAACGCAAAACATTAACGTTGCTCCTTGGGAAGGCGGTGACAAACGAAGAACAAGACAGCCGCGTCAACGCAAGAATTGCACCATTTTTAGGCATTTCCCGCATCATGGCTGTCGTTGTTTTATTATAAGCGCACAAGGTACGCACGGGGACAACTATCGAATACGCAAGTAATTTCCATGCGCACCTGCGCATTGCGGGCGAACAGCAGGGGCGCACGCCATGGACCCCAAGCGCACGCACTCCCCTGCACGCCGCAGCAAAACAACGAGAGGAAGAACCTGTGGAGCTTTCCGCCGCCGAAGAGTACACGCTCAAGATCATCGCCGCCGAAAGTGCCTTTCAGCAAGCTGCTGGCGAAGGGACCGAGGATGCATCCGCGCCTACCTCTGGGCGAGCATCCGGACCTGCAGCCAAGCCCGAGCAAGAGCTCGCACCTGCGGCGACACCTACGTCTGCGCCAGCGCTAGAAATCGCCTCCGAATCCGCGTCCGCACAGGCGTCCGCGCCTGCTCCCATCCCCGCACTCCCCAACGACTTATGGCCCGCCGTGCGCGCAGAGCTCGTAGCACAATCGGTTGTCGGCTACCCGGCGAATGCCGTTGAATCGCTTGTTCTACCCGCCGCTGACCAGGCAGAATACCTTGCGCGCGTAGGAAAAAACCTGTCAAGCTGGTACCGCCTTATGATGACGCAAGACCGCGTGTTGTCCGCATTTCGCCAAGCAGACATTCCCGTTGTCGTGTTGAAAGGCGCGGCGGCGGCGGTGAATTACCTGCAGCCGAACGGGCGCAGCATGGGAGACATTGATCTGATTGTGCCACCCGAGTACTTTGACCAGGCGTTTTCGCTTTTGGAGCGCCTCGGTTGGGTAAACGACACGTCGCTTGAGGTCAATCCACGTCATGCGGGCTTCAAGAAAGCAGACTGCCCCGAAATCGAGCTGCATCGCTTCTTCAGCACTTGCACCAACAAGCAGCAAGCGCACTACCTTGACCAGGCTATATATAACGCTATCCCGCGTGCTACCTGGGAAGATGTCGCCGGTTTCACCGTGCCTGTATTGCCGCCGTTCGAAAACGGACTGGTGCTGCTGGCGCACGTCAACCAGCATTTAGGATCGGGGCTGGGGCTTCGCCAAATTCTGGATTGGCAGATGTTCGTTGCCGCGCACCTGACCGATGAGCTGTGGGAAGCCGGGTTCCAGCACGCCGCACAACAAATCGGCATGGAGAAGCTTGCCATTACTACCACGTGGCTTTGTCGCTCTTACCTGGGACTTCAGACTTCGGCAACATGGTTTGAGCATGCCGACGCGCAACTTGCAAACGACCTGTTGCTCTATATCATGCACAAGGGGAACATGGGGCGCAAAGTGGAGCGCGGCGCGCAGAACACCCGCACGGTGCTGCACAACTTCCGCAGCCCCGCAGCGCTGGTGCGTTACCTGTACGACGGCGGACGCGTCCACTGGGCGCCGGCACGCAAACACGCGTGGCTCACCCCGGCCGCGTGCCTCTACCAAGTGGGGCACATCGTGCGTAAGGGACTCGAGCGCAACGTAAAAGTAAGCGAGCTTGCAAACGACGCCCGCAGCGCACAAGAGGACGTTGACCTGCTCAAACGCCTTGAAGTCACGCGGATGTAGAGTGGCGAAGATCAGGGGAAGTTCTTTATGTTGAATAGGGAAATACCCTGCGACGACTGCAAAATCGACCCTTCAGTGGCTTTTCCGTATCGGTTTCAGCTTTGTTCCGCGAATGCAAATCCAGTTTTGCGGTTGAACTGTTTAACATAAAGAACTGGTTTTCCGCTGAATTATTTGCTCGGTGTGCGCAGGTTTTACCGCGGCTTGCTTGCTCATTGCTGACGCGCGGGCGGGTGTCTCTCCATAGTGCCAGGTCAGAAGGGTGCGATTATTCAGCTACAGAAAATGCAAAGGCCCGCGCTACCAGACGCGGGCCTTGCTTTGCCGATGATGGAGTTGGGTTCTCGGCTGCGTCTGCGGTGACCGGAAGCACGTCGAACCGGAATCGGCGTCCCGAGCCGATGCGCCTTAGCGGTTTCTCTTTCGCCATAGCCATAAACAGGCTGTGGCGCATGATGCTACAACAACGATGCCAAGAGTCACCCAAAACCAGGGGAATCTTGCGCCCTGCTCTTGTTCGGTCAAGCTGTCCAGCTGAGAAACCTGCTCGCTGCCCGATTCGGAAGCAGCATCGGCGGGGTCCGCCGCGTCGCCGTCAGGGTTGGATGCGGCACCGGAGCCTGCAGCGGCGGCACTGCCTGAAGTGGCTGAGCCGTCCGCGTTGACGGTGGCCTCATCGATGCTGGTTGATGAGTCAGAGCCGCCGCCCGAGCCGCTTCCAGTGGGCTCACCTTCGCCGATCGACGTACCGCCGCTGACGACATTGGACCGATAGTTCACCGTAATGCCTGCAGCAAAGGCCCCTTCTTCCACAGTAGTGATGGTATCCGGCAGGTTTACCTTTTTGACGCTGTCGTTGTGAGCAAACGCACCTGCGGCGATGGTGTTCACAGGAGTGCCAGCAATACTAGCAGGCACGGTAACTTCAGCATCCTTGCCGAAGTAGCCGGTGATAGTGATGGACTCATCAGCGATGGTATAGTTCAGCGCACCCTCGGTGTAGACGGTGTCCGCAAACGCCGGAACCGCCACAGCCAGCGCCATGAGCAGCGCCAGCAGCACGGGGATGAGTTTTTTCATAAGTCGCTCCCTTGCTTCAAGCACAGGGGCATAGCCTGCACAGACTATGCCCCTGTTTTGGGTTAGGGTTGGAGATGAGCGGGCAATTTAATCGTCGCCGCCGACAAAGCCAGAATCAATTCCACTGGCGGTGATGGCATCTTCGACGGCGATCGGAATGAGCAACATCTCCGGAGATTCATACTGCTTCTTATCCATAAGTTTTTTGCCTCCTTTACTTGGTTACTTGGTCAGGCTGTCGTAGCTGCCAGACGCAATCGTATCCGTATAAATATACAGGATTTCACCCGCATCGCTCTTAAGAATCATGTAGCCGCGGCCGTAGAACGTCCGATCACTGTACTTGGTGGAAATGTCAAGGCGCGTCACACCGTTTAATTCCAGACTGTTGCCGATGTAAGCATTTACGCCAGTCGGCAGTTTGCCGTTGCTATCAAACTGCATGTACGTCGCTGCGCCATCCTCACCGCAGACAGCATCTCTACTCCACAGGATACCCTGCTTCACAACCTGGTAGCCCTCAGGTATAGCACGCGTTGCCATGAAAGTGACTGCATAGCCCTCATTTACCTTGGTAGCGCTAACCTCACTGATGGAAATGACAGGCTTGGCCTCGGTGGTTCCGTCGCTGTAAATAGCTTTCACGGTCATGTCGCCGCTGGGAGCCAGTTTCAGCGTCTCAGTGTAGCCCAGAACGTTGCCGTCGTTGTCCGTCCAATAGGAGAAGGTCTTGCCCTCGATGTCCTTGGCCGTTACATTGACAAGCTGGCCAACCTTGGTATTCACGACCTCACTGTCGGCGCCGTCGGGATAGACCACCGTCACCTTGCAGTCAATGCTGGGCTCCGTATAAAGCGCGCGCACCTGAATGATACCGCCGTTGTTGGCCATGGCTTCACGGATCTCAGACTCCGTCATGGACCAGCCAGTGAAGGTGCAGCCCATCTTAATGGGAGGCACGGGGAACTGGATGGTATTGCTGGCGGTGTAGGCCTTGGAGCTGATGATCTGGTCGCTGTGGGAAATGAACACCACGGTGGCCTGATTCTGGCGCGCCTTGCCGTACACAGCCTTCAGGGTCGTCTCGTTGCCCATAGTGAAAGTGTAGCTCTTATTGGTGGAAACTACCTTGTTGGATGCGTTGACCCAATACAGGAAGTTCTCCGAACCAGTGAAGTTCACCGTCACAGATGCGCCAATGGCGTACTGCTCATACAGGTAGGAATCCTGCACCGCGCCGTCGTTGACCGTGAACTCAGAAGCCGCAACGGTCAGCCAGAACTTGCCGCCGCTGACGGGCTCGTAGACCGCGATCATGGTGCAGTTGTCGGTGGGCTTGACCGTGCAGGTCAGGTCAGTGCTGTACGGCGTGCCGGCGTACTCGTTGACGAACCAGCCCACGAAGTTGTAGCCGCTAATGGTGGACGCCGTAACCGTGGTGCCCTCTGCGTAGGTGACATCGCTGCCGCCGCCAGACACATTGGCCACAGGGCTGCCGCTGGTAGTGGTGCGGGACGTCACCTGAACAGTGAACTTACCCACTGCCACGCCGTAGGTGCCGTTGGCGTTAGTGGCGGGAACGTAGCCTGCAGCGCAATAGTTCTCAGGGACAGCAGCCGTGAAGGTGCCGCCAGAAACCGCGACGGTGGCGTTTGCCTTTGCCGCAGCGCTGGTCACGCGCCATTTGGTAACATCGAGCGAGCCGCCCTCGATCTTCAAGGTCGGAGGAACAGAACCGGTGATGTCCACAACAATCTCGCCGCTGAATTGAGCATCTCCGCCAATGATGGTTTCGCCAATCGCGCCCTCAACCCAAGCATCAGTCCAGATTTGACCCTTCAGGCTGCCGCCCAAAATCTGAGCCTTGTTCCAGTTCTGCACCGCAGAGTGATTGCTGGTCAGCGTGCCACCGTTCACAGTCAGCGTGCCGTTGGAGCCGTTCTTAACAACCAGGAAGTTCGGCTGCGTGAACGTGCCGCCGTTGATGGTGAGCGATGCCTGAGGATCATCGTCGCCGTTGCAAATCAGAGAAGAACCGACCATAGAGCCCGAAGAATTTGGCTTCGCGTAGCCAGAGTTGTTCACGACATTCGCCTGATCGATGACCATGGTGCCCAGGTTGCGAATAACGTAATAGCTGGTCTCGCCCTCGACGCCTTGATCGTCGCGCTTGATGGTGCCGGTCTTGCCAGCACTCGTGTCAGTGATAGTCACGGTGCCCTTGTTCAGGATGGCGGCCTTCGCAGTGCCCGTGCCGCCGTTAAGGGTGTGGCCGTTCAGGTCAAGCGTGATCTTCTTGTTCGCATCGATGGTGATGTTTTCCGTCACATCCGCCAGCAGTTTAACGGTCTTGTCCTTTGCAGCCAGACGGATCGCATCGTTCAGCGTCTCGTATTTCTTGCTGCCGATCTCGGCAACATAGCTACCTTCCTTGACGCCATAGGTGCCATCCGCATTCTTGATGGGGATGAAGCCATCGGCGCAGTAGCCTTCGGAAATGCCCTTATTGAACGTACCGCCGGAGACCTGCGTGGCACCAGCTGCTGCGTTCGTTGCGCGGACTGCCCAAGCCGTAGTACTGGTGCATAGGTTCTTGAACGTACCACCGGAGATAACCGTGGACGGCACTGCGCTGCCGCTCTTATCGGTATGGATGACCTGCGCATATCCGTAGCGAGCGCCCTTGTCGCTCTGAATAAACTCGCCACCGCTGATGGTCAACTCGCCGTAGTTGAAAACAACGCCAGTAAAGCCCTTGGAGGTGCCCTTCGTCAGCGTGAACTCACCACCGCTGATGGTCAGCTTCGCATTCGGCTCGTTCTTCACGGTATCCAAGCCGCCGGTGTAGGTGCCGCTGGTGATGGTCAGGGTACCCCAGTTGTCGATCATGGAGGAATCGGTGTTGCCCGCCGTGGCGGTCACATCTTCAAGCGTTGCCGTGCCGTTGTTCTGGATGGTATAGAAGCTCGTACCACCGATGACGTTACCGTTCTTCACGGTGGCCGTAGCGCCCTTCGCAATGGTCACCGTTGCCTTGCCGGCATTCGTGTTCGTCAGCGTCTTGCCACCCAAATCGAGGGTAATGCTCTTGCTGATAGCCACGTCCTCAGTGGCGTCAGCCAGCAGGGTCACGGTCTGGCCGTCCTCAGCCGCCGCAACGGCCTCAGCCAGGGAGCTGTACGCGTGGACCTTGGATTCGCCGCTGGCCTGCTCTGCCACGATGGCGACAGGCATCAGATCATCAACGTCCACATTCGCGTTGCTTCTCGCCGGATAGATAAGGTCGCCTCTGTTGTAGCGTACACCGCTGTTCGTCAGTGTGATGGACACCGTCTCAGGGTGCTCCATGTAGTTGCCGTCCACCTTCAGCGTGCTGTCGGTGCCGACCCACCAAATGCCCATGCTAGCGTCACCGCTCACGGTGCCGTGCAGCTGGTTATCCGTGACCGTCAGGTTGATATTCTCGCCCTCATAGTCGAAACCGGAACCATATGCCATCTCAATATGGATATGACGTACCTGCGTGCCGTCAGCCTTGGCCTTGAGCATGTTGTTGCTGATGTTGATCACTGCGCCAGGTGCCGGAGTGACCTGGATTGCCTCGTATTCGATGCTGTCGAAAGTGCAATCGGTGATGGTCAGCTTGCCCTTGACCTGAGAGAAGTAGAATGCGGAAAGCTTATTGCCATTGGCAATATCTTTGAAGATCACGTTGTGGATGGTCACATCCGCGTCGGCATTACCAGGCATGTTCGCGTTGATGCTGGAATTGCCGGAAATGGTGCGACCATTGCCCTCCAGCGTGATGTTCTTGCTGATGGTGATACTGCCGCAGTCTGCCACATCCGCCAGCAGGGTCACGGTTTCGCCGTCCTGAGCTGCGTCAATTGCCGCCTGCAAGCCAGCGTATGCCTTTGTACCGATCTGCGCTACACCGGCAACCACGCCGTACGTGCCGTCAGCGTTCGCGACAGAGGCATAACCAGGAGCCGTGAATGCCGTGCCCGCGCCCTCGGCCAGGTTGTTGGCCGGATCGAAGCCGTTGAACGTACCACCAGTGACGGTGATCTTGGCCTCACCAGACTTGTAGTGCTCGTCCTTGCAGTTCAGCGTCCACTCGGGAGTATATGCCTCATACTTGCCGCCCGTAATCTCGGCAGTACCACGCTCAACGTAAATCAGGTCAAAGTGCGTGTCTCCGGTGTTGCTAATCTGCTGCGTGTAAGTACCACCCGCAAGAGTAACCTTGGCCTTGGGCGAACGCACCCACACAGCCATAGCCGCACTGTTTTCCTCAACTGCAGTGACAATACCTTCACCGGTGATGGTCAGGTCGCCGCTCGCAGTCACATAGAACAGGCCGCTGATACCGCTACCGGTGATGTTGAAGCCGTTCAAATCAATGGTTACTGGATTATCACCCTTGACCTCGTAATACGAACTCGTCTCGATACTCTTCAGCAGCTTGATGGTAGCGCCGCCTGCTGTGGCCTGAGCCGCAGCGATAGCCTGGCCAAGCGTGTCATAGCTGGCGTCGCCGATTGCTGCAACAGGCTGCAACTTCGCCACTTTGTACATGCCATCGTCATTCTTCGTAGCACCATAGCCATCAGCCAAAGTTGCACCGTTGGCGGCGGGGTCAGTTGAGAAAGTACCGCCGGAAACCAGAATCTGGGAATCATCTGTCAGTGCAGGATAGTTCGCAGCCTTGTCGAAGACCAGCGCGGCGCAGGGAATCTGGTTCTTGT
>CAKTYF010000044.1 GCA_934631995.1 uncultured Eggerthellaceae bacterium | reverse complement strand
GCATGCGCTAGTACTCAACGTGCATTCGAGCACCTTATTGCTGAAAAGGTGACTGCAAGTGATTTGAAATACAATTTTGAAGAATGGAGTTCCTATCATTACCAGCATCGTGTTGGTCAGGGCATTAGAGCAACTTGTAGAATCATGTATCGAAAAATCGATGGCGGTATCGAAGTTAAAGGTTTCGGGCATCGTCGCATTCCTGCTGATTTTTACGAGCGGATGGGCGAATACAGACTGAGTAATGGCTTGAATTGATATTTTGTGTGTCGGTTATTTTCCAGCTATTCGCAGTTTAAGACTAGCGCCCGATGAGCGATAGGAAGCAAGATGATGGCCGAGCTTTCCCGACACGCATTAATCAATGGAAAACGGTTTTCGTTTGTGAAACTGATTGAAAGTGTGAATGCTCATGATGCTCCCGTAGTCGTATGCTCATGTGACGGCGAAGAGCGCTATGCATCCGTTTCCGACTGGGAACGGGGAAGCGATACGCCCTCGTCTGTGCTGAGCACTTGCGACTTGGTTACGTCAGCAAGTCCCGCCAAAGATAAAATTGCTTTGTTCCGTTCTCTTTTCAGGGGTCGCTCCGATGTTTACGCTCACGGCTACAAACGCAAGGATGGCGGCATTGGTTACACTCCCGCTTGTGCGAATGAGTGGAAAAGGGGAATTTGTTCAAGAGCTTCGGGTAAGAAAACTAAATGCGCTCTTTGCGACAATCAAGCGTTTTCGGAGATAAGCGATGCTGCGTTAATCGCGCACTTCAAAGGCGCCGATGAACGTTTCCGCGACGTAATTGGCATGTACGTTTTGGACAAAGACTGTAAAACATCGGTTCTTGTTCTCGATTTTGACGGAAAAGGTTGGACCGATGCCGTCACAGCCATTTATGCCGAATCGGTAGAGTGTAAATTGCCGGCATGTATAGAACGATCGCGGTCGGGCAACGGCGCCCATGTCTGGTTTTTCTTCGATGCTCTTGTAGATGCTTCTCTTGCGCGAGAATTAGGGAATTTCTTGATTACGAGAGCTATGATGAAGTCGAACAGTATTGGCTTTGAAGCATATGACAGAATGTTTCCTGCGCAATCAACTATTCCAGAGGGCGGATTCGGAAATTTAATTGCTCTGCCTTTTCAGGGTGCTTCGCAAAGAAAGGGAAATAGCGTATTTGTAGATACTTCATTTGAAGCGTTCCCTGATCAATGGCTCTTTCTTTCGCAGATTGAACGAATTTCAGAAGAGCGTTTACGTGCGTTACTTAAAAGCTCACCTTCTCGTGCCGAATTGGATGGTCTTAAGTTACCCTTGAAGAAAGAATGCTTTGACGAGGGGTTTACATTAGCTTCGTCTTGGGCGGCGAGAATCCCATTGGCGCTTTCTCCAGATGACTTTCCGAAAAGGCTTACGGCAACCGAAGCCGATATGATTTATATTCCCGAAGATGGAATGAGCCCTGCGGCGCGGAACAGCGTAAAGCGTCTTGCAGCGTTTTCGAACCCTGAGTTTTATCGCGCGCAGGCCATGCATCAGTCGGTCTATGGAAAGCCGCGCATCGCCTATTTTGGGGAAACACGAGGTGAATGCATTGCGCTGCCACGCGGATGTAAATCGAGACTTATCGATTTGCTTAATGCGTCGGGCATTTGTTACGTTTGGGACGATTGCAGGTTTTCGGGCGCATCCATTGATGTTCGATTTAAAGGCAAACTGAGACCGGAACAAAAAGAGGCAGCCGAGAACCTTCTTAAATACGAAAACGGCATCCTATCTGCACCGACTGGTTTTGGGAAAACAGTGATTGGCGCATATCTCATCGCCCAGCTGCGCTTGCCTACGCTTGTTATTGTTCCAAAGACGGCGCTTGTTTCCCAATGGATTGATAAGCTAACAGAATTTTTGGATATTCATCAAAGCCTTCCTCCACTTCTTACTCCGTCGGGCAAGATCAGCAAGCGAAAAAGACCCCTTATTGGAAAGATTAGTGGTGGCAAAAATGCACCGAGCGGAATAATTGATGTTGCAACTTTTCAATCGCTTGTTATCAAAGGTGGTGAATCTGAAGGTCACTTCGTCAAGGACCTTTCGTCGTATGGTCTTGTTATCTGCGACGAGTGTCACCACGCTGCTGCGCTGCAGCTCGAAAATGTGCTTAAATCAGTTCCAGCAAAAGTTGTGTATGGACTTTCCGCTACTCCTAAGCGTTCCGATGGCATGGATGCTGCTCTGTTTATGCTTTGCGGCCCTATAAGATTTAAGGTGGATCCAAAAGAGCAAGCCAAACAGCAGGGCATTTCTCGTGTGCTTATCCCGCGTTTCACCGGTTTCCGTATTCATAATCCCAATCAAGGGGACAACGATTCCTTATCCTTCAATCAAGTTCTTGATTGTCTTTGCGCTCATCATGAGAGAAACGTCTTTATAGCTCGCGATGTGGTAAACGCAATTCAATCAGGAAGGTTTCCTTTAGTGCTCACAAAGCGCAAGGAGCATGCGCGTTTATTATGCGAAGCCATTTCGGAGCAAGGAGCCGAATCACGACTCTTAGTTGGCGGTGGGACAGAAAAGCAGCGACGCGATAGTCTGGCATCGCTGGTTGAAATCGGAATCGATAATGACTACCGTTATGCGATTGTTGCAACGGAAAGCTACTTGGGCGAGGGGTTCGACCTAGCCAGGCTTGATGCGCTTTTCCTTGCAACCCCGATATCATGGGATGGGAATGTTACCCAGCAAGCAGGTCGCCTTCATCGCTCCTGCGAAGGAAAGAGCGACGTTGTAATTTATGATTACATTGAAACTTCTGTTCCCATGCTTGAACGCATGTATCGCAAACGCTTGAAGACGTATGCAAAACTTGGATACGAGGTAGCCGCAAGTGATGATTCTGACCAATATGGCAGGGTGAGCGGTTCGTTTGTCCTTTACGATGAGGCAACGAAGAAGCTGCTTCAGGATATTGCCCGCGCCAGAAAATCCATTCTTTTCCGTGCGCAATATGCTTCCGCGAAAGCTGTTTCCATCATTGCTCCCTCTATTGCAGATGCAAGTTCGCGAGGCGTGAAAGTGACGTGCTTGTTGGAAAAGGCTTCATCAGATGATGCGGTTGACCAGCTTGCGAAAGCAGGAGCGGACATCAAGCTGCCTAATGAAATAAAAGGACGTTCCAATATTGCCATTTTTGATGAATCCCTTATATGGTATGGGTCTATTCCTCTGTTGGCTTTCCCCAAAAAAGACGACTGCGCCATTCGTTTCCAAAGCATTGAAACTGCTCATGATTTACTTTGCGAAATGAAAGGGCGATAGCATCCGTGCGTTTTCGCGCGCAAAGCAATTGAAGAGATGAGCTTAGCTGCATTAAGCCAAAGTGAAATTAGCCAAACTCAACTTAGGCAAAGATACGCTTGGGCGCACAAGGACTTTAGCGTGCTTTATGCTAGTAGCTTCTTCTTTTTTTGCCAGATAATAGAGCAAGCCGAATGCGCCTTCGATTCGTAGATAGCGCACGTCTTCTACAATGATTTCTCTTCCATCAACATCTGTTGTCAATTGCGGAAACCGTTGGTTGCGCGCCTGCTATCAGGCAAAGCATTTGCCTGATATGTTCAAATGATAGGGAATAGGGGACTTGAGCATGTCCACAAATACGTACACCCTTCTTTGCAAATATGCATGATGGGGGTATGATGCGCTTGTGCCGAAAGCAAATGCACCGGAAGGCGTCATGGCAAAACCCGCCAACGACAAGTTTCGCAGTCTATCTTGTCATGCAGAAGCTGTAAGACGAGACTGATGATGGGCGCATCTTCAAGCGCATACCACGCGCGAAGCAGGTAGAGCATGGGGCGATTAACAGACGCCTGCGAAAACCCAAACTGATATCATGGCAATAAATAGAACCAAAGACATTTGGAGGAAGTCATGGGGTTGTTTCTTGACATGCTGGTTGGCCCTACCGAAAGAGCTGATCAGAAGGAAAAGCGGCATCACAGCTGGGAGGGTATGTCTAGCATGTTTGCCGATAAGGAATTCAATGACTATCGCGACAAGTGGGGATCAATCAATCGAACAACGACCACAACTGGGAAGCCGACGGTGACACACGGTGGGATTCCTACGGCGATTAGCGGAAACGGCGCGCTAGAAGCATTCGATTGTGTCGGTATAAGTGGCCGAAATTTAGGACATGATTCTGTTTACATAATCTGCATTATCAGTCGTAAAATTTAACAAATTTAGAAAATCCCTGTTCAGCGATGCGTTGCCAGTGAGCTTCGCATAATTTGTTGACAAAAGGTGGGGTAATTTGTCAACAATTAACCCAGGTAGCGGGATATCATGTCGGTGCCGAAATCAGTGATGCGGTAGAAAATGCGCAGGTTTCCGGCATCGTCAAGATCGCAGCGCGTTTCTTCCAAAATACCGTTTTCTTTCGCTACTGCAAGCGCATCGTCAACATCGTGCAGCGTCAGCAGCTTATAGCTTGCGTATTCGGGCGTCAGAGCATCAACAACATCTGCCGCACAGCTCTCGCTTCCGTTTGTGAAATGCCTGATGATAGCGTAGTACAGCGGTTCAAGTTTGTTCGACATGCCCTACTCCCCTCTCCTGCCGCAGAAAAGTTTACGCGGGTTAACAGCAATCAGGAAGATACCAACTATCATAATCAGCGCGCCTGCCCACTGAATCGCAGACAACGGCGGATAATCTGCCGCCATTCCTCCGATGTTCAACGCGCCCAGAATCACCCAGATAAAGAACGGACCCCAGAATGCATACATGCCGTTGCAGGCCATGCCCAGCGCAGCGCCGCACATTGAGTTGCCTTTGTACCAAAAGCTGAAAGCCGGCATGGCGAAAAATCCCGAAATAAGGAACACGAGCATTGCCGGGCTGGTTAGAGCTGCGCTTGCGATTGAGGCAAGCATTTCAACGCCGCCGCCAACAATGGCTAAAATCGGAAATACGATGAACAGCTCCAAAACACCAGCTGCCACTTGACGAATGGCGATGCCAATGCGGTAATCAATCAGAACGGTGCCAAATCCCGCAACACAGCCTTCGAAACCCCATCCGAACGCCGCAAGGAACGCAAAGAAGCAGCCCACCAGCGCCTCGGGGCCAATCGCACTCAAGCTTGCGCCGCCAATTGCCGCCGCCGCAAACAGACATACGATGATACCAGCCACCATGTGCGCCGAAAGCTTCTGCTTAAAGAAGATGCGTCCCAAAATTGCACCAATCGCGCAGTTCAGCGCAGCAATGGGTACGATTACGCCCGGGTTTCCGCTTGCCGTTGCGGAGTTCAGGCCAATGATATACGCAATCGTCGCAAAAGGTCCGCCAATCGCGGCGCAAATCATCATGGCAACGCCCGGCTTGCTGCGAAGCGTCTTGGCGAAGTCGCCGAGCTGGTGGTTTTTCGCGCATACGGCAAGCGACCATATCCCGCTTACGGTGTCATTGAGGCCGGCGGCAAGCGCAGCCAGAACGAACGTGATGGTGAAAGCGGACAGCGCGGCGTTGCCGTTCCCCCACTCTCCCCCGGCAAACCACTCGCCCCACACGCCTTGCGTTTCGGCAAGGGTCAAAAAGCCCGTGTAAAGGCCGTAGCAAATGCCCGATGCCACAGCAAACGCAATTCCGCGCGCAAAATACTTGCGACGTCGTTCTTCACGCAGTTCAGCGATGTGCTTATCCACCGTGATAAGTCCTTCCTGTGCGGTCTATGCGCCTGCGCGCCCTTTGCTTCGTGCTCTTGCCACTTTCAGGCGTAAAGTTCGTACCGTTTTGCCCTCAACAGTGCTCGATATGTCCTATCTTCCCTGCTCATAAAGCGCAAGCGCCTTTGCGGAGTATCGCTTCGCATACTGGTAGTAGATCTCAAGCCATTCGCCCACGCAGTCGCCTTCGGATTCTTTTTGCAGCGCCCACACATACCAGCACCAACCCGCCAGCGCAACGTAAGCATAATTGTGGCGCAGCTCTTCAGCGGAAGGCGTGCGACCGAAGTAGTACGATAACGCTTCATCGGCCTCGTCTTCATCGAGCATGCACGTCACCACAAACGTACCGTAATCGCTTGCGTAATCGGACATGCCGGCATATTCCCAATCGATAAGATTGAGCTTGCCATTGCTATCGCGAAGAAGGTTCAAGTTGAAAAAGTCATTGTGCGTCAGGCATTTTTCAGCGCCATCGGCCTCGGCGAACGCTTTGAGTCGTTCAGCGTCGCGGGCCATTGATTCATAATCGTCGATCTCGATGGGCCCTTTTTCCAAAAGCAGCGCTTCGTATTTCTTGCCTTCCGCCAGATAATCGAATTTGCGATTGAGCGTGACATCTTCCGCATGAAGGGCACGTGCCATTTGTGCGGCCTCTTTTACCTGGCCAGGGTCGTGCGGATCAAGCAGCGTAGCATTGGGAATGAAGTGAGAAACCTTCCAGCCTTCGTTGGGATTCTCAAAAATGAACGTGTTGTCAATGCCAATGCGTTTCGCCAGTTGTTGCGCGGCAACTTCGGCCTGGCGATCGATCATTTTCTCGGTGCCAATGCCTGGGTGACGGTAGACGTATTCGCCTGAATTTGTGGCGAAGTGGCAGCTCAGGTTCGTAAGACCCTGGGTAAGCGGATAAACATCGTGAATTTCGGATTTTGTGCAACCCAGTACAGAAACAATGTTGTCGAAGATGGCAGACTCAATGTTCTCAAGGAACAGCGGGTCGAATTCGCGCAGCTCATCCAGGGAATCGAACTCAAAAATGGTGCCCGTTTCGCAGCGGTTGATTACCATTTCCAGCTCATCAATGTGGTCAAGATAGATGGTCTCCCAAAGCTTGTATGCCGTGGCTGGATAATCGTATTCTGCTTCGAGGATTTCCACGAAACGCTGGGAAAACACGCGGTCGAAGTACGCATGTCCAATCATGTACCAGGCATCGCTTCCGCCGATTTCAACTGACGTGATCAGGTCGTCGTCGTTCGTTTGGATGCACCATTCTTTCGTGGGACCGCAAGACAGCTCGGCAGAGTAGCATGCTTTCCATTCGTACGGCGAGAAAGGATTCGTGGTGAAGTAATTGTCGGAAGAGCAAATGTAGCTGTTGCCAAGCGATTTGCGCACCACCATGAGCGTGGAGTTGTTGTTACGCGACGCGTATTCGTGATTGACCACGACTTTCACGCCGAATTTTTCCTCCAGATAGAAGAAAAGCTCCTTTTTGTAGCCAACGACAACAATAATTTCGTTGATACCTGCTTCTTTGAGCTGGCGAATCTGTCGTTCAATAAGAATTTCGCCGCGAACGTTTAGCAGGCCCTTCGGTGTTTCGTAAGAAAGCGGTGCGAAACGCGACGAGAATCCGGCGGCCATAATAATGGCGTTTTCCACGCGATACGGCGCAAGGGCCTCCCTGCCACGGGAAGTAACGCAGCCGTCGTCAACAAGCCCGCGCTCCTTTAAACGCTGATAGGTGCCCTCTATATCGGACGTGGAACAATCGAGCTTGTCTGCTAACGTGTTTATAGCTACGTTCTTGTTCTTGTAACAAGACACAAGAACGCTGAATTCATGCTTATTGAGTTCCAAACCCCCCCCGTCTCCTGAAATTCTTTAAGCTTATTTTCAGGTTACTTTAAGCTTTTGTTCATGATAATGCAAGAATCAAGGGATTATGAACACATATTATATGCGGACGGACGCTATTCGCCCGATTTGTCCTTTGCCTGATCTTTCTGCTTTCGCGTGTAAAATGGCTTCATGAGTACGTAAAACGTGACGCCAAGCGCTATAAGCAGCGCGATAGCCAGAGGAATTACCGCACTTGAACGGCCTTCGAGCAATTCGAGCTGCATCAGTAGCATAAATGCTGCACATTCGAGCTCGGTCCATGTGCAGCCACGAGCGCTGGCCTTGTACCATGCAGGCTCATCGCCTGGCTGCAATGTTCCGGGGCGATTCCAGTATTTCGGGTCGACCTTGCGAACGATTAGGCTCACAGCGGCGTTTACTATCAGAATGATGATGGGCAGTGCAAGAAGGCTGGTGGGTGAACCCCACCCATTGGGAATGCCGTTAATGTCGAAATGCGTGGGGATAGTGTCGGGCAACTGCGGAATGCGCGCAATGGTAATCACGAGCGATGCGATTGCGCATATCCATGCTAAGGCTTCGGTGATGCGAGCGTCACGCGGCAACCAACTGCTGTTTTTCATGGGTTCCCCTCTCTTTCGCTTCATCTCGTCTTCCGCGAATCTTTGTCTACTGATCCTGCTGGCATATGCGCTTACTCATGCAGTGCCGGGCAGGGCGCAATGCGTTTTTTGATGCAACTAAATAATTATAGCGGGAAGTTGCAGTTTGCTTATTGTTTTGGTTGTAACATAATTGATAACACAATTTGCGACATAACAAGGCGTAATAATAGTGCAAAGACCCTAAGGAGAAACGCATGAGCGAGCTTGTTGAGCATGAGTTCAACGCGGGAAAAGGGATTGTTCATTATTGGACGAGCCGCAGTGGCTCGGCGCTGGTGCAGAATGTGCCATGGTTGGTGCTCCTACCTGGGCTTACCGCAGACCACACGCTCTTCAAGGGACAAATTGACTACTTTGCAGGCAAATGCAACGTGTTCGTTTGGGATGCGCCCGCGCATGGACTTTCACGCCCCTACCCGCTTGATTTCACCATGGATGATTACGCGCGCATCCTTCATGTGATTTTGCAGACCGAAGATATTCAGCGCCCCGTTCTTGTTGGACAGTCGTTGGGCGGGTATGTTGCCCAGGCGTATATGGACCTGTTCCCCGATTGCGTTTCTGGCTTCATTTCCATCGATTCGGCACCGCTTAAGAAAAAGTATTATCCGAAATGGGAAGTTGCCGCGCTGCGCCACACCAAGGGTATGTACCTTGCCATTCCCTGGAGTTTGTTTTTGCGCTGGGGACCTGCGGGAACGGCGCAAACGCAGCACGGACGGGCGAATATGCGCGCCATGATGGAACAATACGATAAGCGCTCTTACTGCGAACTTGCCGGTCACGGGTACACCATGTTGGCAGACGCCATTGATGCGAATAGGCCCTACGACATTTCTTGTCCGGCGTTGTTACTGTGCGGAGAAAAAGACCAAGCGGGCGATGTGCGGCCGTTCAATAGGAAGTGGACGGTAGGCGAGAATATTCCGCTTGTTTGGGTCCCCGGTGCAGGACATAACTCGAATGTGGATAATCCTGTGTTCGTCAATGACCAGATAGAGCGCTTTTTGGCGAAGCTGGGGTAGATTCTACGTTATTGCGAAGCCGCCCTCCTATGCTGCTCTCATAAAGCTACCCATTGCTGCGTGTCGGTCGTTATGCGCCGCTTACCAACGGGCATCTCTTCCGCCCTCTTCACTACCGCGCGGTTTTATAAAAAAGAAAAGCGAATGCGTTGGCACTCGCCTTTCTCTTGATTCATTTGAAATGTGCTTCAATTTCCGCTATTGCGCTATGAGCGCAGGTAACTCCTTTGAATGGCGAAGGCGTCGCTTGCGTCAAGTGCAAAGTCGTTGTTGAAGTTTGCGGCAAGCCAACCGCCCATTGAAATGCTCGAGTAATCAGTGAATCGGTTGCAGGCAATGTCGTAGGCAAGCTGCGCATCTACAACGTTAACGCGACCGTTCGCATTTACGTCACCGCGGCGTGGCATAACAGGGTCGTTTCGTGTGGCTGTTGTGCTTGAGAACGATGCGTCGACTATCTGCTTGGCGTCATTTGCGTCAACAAGCGTTTCGTAGCACCAATCCGTCATGACAAGGGGCTGTCCGAACAGCGTGGGCACGGTTCAGTCCTTCACAGTAGACAAGTATCTGACCAGCACTTTCCCGTTTGCATACTCATCATCGCCCACAGAATATATGAGCACGTACGAGCTTACCGCAATGGGGTACATCTGCTCGCCAATGCATGCGACAACATGAGACGTTGGCCCATCGACAAGGGCAGTTACCGTATTGCCCGAAATCTGGACTTGCGACGGATCGGTGTTCACCAGGTACGGGTAAACGCGGGCGCTAAACGCGCGCGGCCAGGTATTTTCAAATGACGCTTTATCAGCGGTTACATAGGGAATTTGTGCGCTTGCGCCAGCTGTCTCCAGTCCCAGGTTGTCGGGGAATTCGAAAGACTTGGGAAAACGCGCGAACTGCGAATAATCAACCGTGAGTCGATACGGCTCGGTGTAAGTGCTGCCGGATCCGGATACCGAAGTCGTTTGCGTGTTTGTGCCGAACTCCTGCACCCAGTAGTCAACGCCGTTAAATGTTATATGGCCGATGCCAACCGAAGTAAAGCTGCTGTTAAGCATGTTGCGGCGATGCCCCTGGCCGTAATAGTTTTCATTGTCTTCGCGCCAGCCAACGAAGGCATCCCAGGCGCTGCCATAACCTGCAGCAATGTTTTCACCCGAAGCACTGATGCCATTGTACGTTGCGGTGAAGCAATCCGAACCATCAGGACGTTCGTGGGCGAAGTTCACGGCAATCTCGGCCGCGCGCATCTGAGCGATCTTCTCCAGGTTCTTGTCGTATGAGAGCGTGGAAAGCCCTGGAACATCTACCCTGCCGCCACTCGTGTTCTTGTACCAGGCATCGCTTCCCGTGCGGAAATCGTTAATCATGGCAAGCATGGAACGAGAGTCTTGCTCATAGTATGTCACATCGTACTCGATGGTTACCAAAGTAGCATTGTTCTTATAGCTTCCATCAGGCATTTTAGTGAATGGTCCATTTATGGTCACATCTTCGGGGAAAGCGTCCTTGCCAATGGATTCCACTGATTCGGGAATGCTCACGCTTGAGATTTTAGTGCCGTAAAAAGCGCTATCGCCAATGTTAGTAAGACCATCGGGCAGCGTGACGGAAGTAAGACCCGAACCGTAGAACGCGGTGGTCTCTATGTTTTTCACTGATTGCGGAATGGTTATTGCGGTAAGCGATTCGCAGTTAGTGAACATGCCGTTCTCAATGATTTCAAGACCTTCCGATAGCTCAACAGAAGTCAGGTTGGGGTTGTACGCGAACATGTTGTTGCAAAGAGCGTCGCTTGACCCCTTGTAGCCGCTTCCCAGTTTCGCATGCGTCATGGATTTGCAAGCCTGGAACGCGCTGCGTCCGATTTCGGTTACGCTGTCGGGAATGTCAACGGAAGTAAGTCCCGACAAATTGAACGCGCCTGCACCGATGCTCTTCAGGCCATCAGGAAGCACGACTTGCGTGATGCCGGTCATGGCTTCACATGCGCAATCATCGATTGCGGTTACCGTGGAGGGAAGGGTGAGCGTGCCCGTGAGCTGGTCGGATATGCGAATGAGACGCGTCACGTCTCCGTTGTACAGTGCGTTATCGATCTTCGTGAAATACGGATTGCTTGGCGAGAACGTTACGTAGGCAAGGTCGATGCCACGAAACATGGTGGAATCAATGCTGCTAACCGTAGAAGGAATGTAGAGCGAAGGCAGCGCCCAGGTATTCTTGAAGACTTGAGCGCCAATTGACTCAAGTCCTTCGTTCAGGTTGACGGTTCTCAGTTTATTGCAACCTGCAAAAACAAGTTGACCGATATGTTTTACGGAAGAAGGCAGCGTGATGGACGTGATGGACGTGCCCGCGAAAACAGCGGAGTCCAGTGTTTCGATGCCCTGCCCCACCACGATGTTTGTAATTGCCGAGCGGTAAGAGTACCAACCGGGAACGGGTTGCGAGAAGCCCCACCACGAGTCAGTCTCTCCATAGTAACCCGTGGAGCCCGTGCCCGAAAGCGTTAGGGTACCCGCTCCATCGTAGGTCCAGGAGATATTCTTGCCATCGCCGCCGTTGTCCGTGGTGCCGCAGTAGCCGTTGTCTGCTTGCGCGCCATCGCTTAAGGTGCTAGTAAGGGCAAACGTGCTTGCTCCGTTTTCGGTGGGTGCTTCGCTTGCGGATGCCGCCTCAGGTGCGGCGCTATCGCTGTTTGCGGGAGCTTCCATGTTGGGCTCAAGCAGCTCGTCGGGACCCGCCACGGTGCCTTCCGTACCAGTGACATCGCTGTCGGAAGCGTCACCCTCCCCCTCTGCGGTTGCGGCATCATTGGAGCCTGCCGTAGCCGCTTGGCCTATTGCGGAGTTGCTGCTGTATTCGGAATCCGCTTCTTGAGCGGTATCGGCCAATGATGTTACCGGCAAAAGACCGCACGCAAGCACCACGGAAAGCGCGGCGCTTGCCACTTTACGTAGAACAGTTCTTTTCATGCTGGTTGAATCTCCCATCGAACAGGCTGGACTGCAAAAAGTCGCGCAAGATGATAGAAACTGCATCATTTTGCGCCGTTTATCGGGGAGATTGTAGCACTAACCTCTTGATTGATATTCTATTGTTCCTACTGAGCTCCTACTTTTTTCGCGTATTGTTTCCTAGAATTAACGGGGAGTTGACATTGCGGACAGACATGGTGCAAATTCGATATTACGCAAGGGAAATCATAGGGCTACTGTGCGTTCTTTCAATGAGTAACGCTTATTTCCACCAGGCGCAATCTGCGCTCGATTCGAAATTGTGCTCGCATTTATACTCAACTGTCACCTAAAGGTTGATTTCATATTCGGGGGCTATGGTATGTTATGTGGAGGCATTTTCTACGATTGGATAGCTCATGGGTAAAGAGAAGTTGAAGTCCGTTTCCGCTGATGCAGCCGCAGACACCCGCGGCGCCAATATTTTCCGTAAAGAAGTGCAAGGCAATCTGGCGCGTTATCGCAAGATTCTGCATTTCACCAGCTCGACAACGAAGGCTGCAGCTATCATGCTGCTGTGCGCCATTGTTTCTGTTGCCGTTGCGAACTCAGGTGCCTATGCACCGTTCCTTGAGTTTTGGGAAACGGAGTTCGGTTTCGTTTTAGGCAGCGGACACGCTTCGCTTTCGTTCGCGGAAATCATCAACGATGTGTTCATGGCCATCTTCTTCCTGCTGGTTGGTCTTGAAATCAAGTACGAGATGACCGTGGGCGAGCTCACGAATATTCGTCAAGCGCTGCTTCCTATTTTGGCTGCCTGCGGCGGTGTTTTAGCGCCAATTGCGATTTACAGCATCTTCAACATCACGAACCCCGACACAGCGCACGGCTGGGGCGTTCCTACTGCAACCGACATCGGCTTTGCGCTGGGTATTATGGCGCTTCTGGGTAATCGCGTACCTAACGGCGTGCGTGTTTTCCTGAGCACGCTCGCAGTTGCCGACGACATTATTGCCATCATTGTTATTGCGGTGTTCTATGGCCACACGCCTTCGTTTTTCTGGCTGGGCATGGCGGCGCTGGTGCTGCTGATGCTCATCGTGTTGAACCGTCGGCATGTGTACTCACTGTTGCCATACTTGCTGCTAGGCGTGGTACTGTGGTTCTGCGTATTCCAGTCGGGCGTTCATGCCACTATCGCGGGCGTTTTGCTGGCGTTCACCATTCCATCGGGTTCGCGCGTGAACTTGAAGAACTTCGCGCAGTGGTCGGGCGACCATGTGGTGAAGGCAAGCGAGCAGTTCGATGAGAATGAGCCGGTTTTAGGCCAAAAAGAGTACTTGAGCACGGTTGGCAGCCTGAGCACCGTGGCGCGCGAGGTTATTCCACCGGCAACGCGTTTGGAAAAGCGCCTGTTCCCGTGGGTATATTTCATGATTCTACCGTTGTTTGCCCTAACGAACGCCGACGTATGCCTGCAAGGCGCCGATATTATGCAAACCATCACGAGCCCTGTGTTCTTGGGCATCTTCTTCGGCCTGCTTCTGGGCAAGCCCATTGGCATTATGCTCATGAGCTTTATCGTGGTCAAAACAAAGCTCGCTTCCCTGCCAGAAAACGTAACGTGGCTGCATATGCTGGGTGCAAGCATTTTGGGCGGCGTGGGCTTCACCATGGCTATTTTCGTGGCGAACTTGGCATTTGCGGATGAAACGCTGGTTATTGCCGCTAAGCTTGGCATTCTATTGGCATCTGCGTGCGCGGGCATTATCGGTTTTGCGTTCCTTATGGCCGAAGCGAAGCGTGCGAAAACTGCCGGCGTGGCGTATCTTGCCGTTGCTGGTTCCGATGACAACCTGCAAACGGCCGATATCGAGGCTGCTGAGAAATCGCGCGAGCTTCTGGATTCGATTGAAAGCCCGTTGATTCGTGCAGAGATTGATGCGCGTATCGAACAAGGTGATCTTACGGCCGAAGTCGTTATTGACCTGGGTGAAAACAACTGCCGCTCTGATGAAGCTGCGTTGCATGAACGCGAAGGAGACTGACGCTGATTGAAGGGCGATGCATGTTTATTTGGCCATGCCGCGCTTTAGGCGTTGTGCTCTGAAGGTTGTTCGCGAAGGGTCGGGCGTTGGTTTAGCGTTCCGACCCTTCGTTTTCGCCACAGTGGAAATGATCCGGAGACGGCGAATCGGCAAAACTGCTCCGTTCGTATAAATGTCTTGCGGTTTTGTCGTGTAAAAAGGTAGAATGCATATCATTTATAAATTGACTTAAAAGGGACCTGCCGGTGGAAATCGACGCCAAGAAAAACGATAACTCAGCATCGCTCGCGCTCTCGCTCTCGAGCGAGGTGCGCGATTGCCTTAAGGCGTGTCGTATGATTTTCCCTCAGGTTCGCCTTGTCGATCATGATTGTAATGCGTCTTATTTCGTGGATGAGCAGGGAAACCTTTCTCAAAGCAAAGGACTGTGCTTTGAGTTTTGGGGGCGCGTTGAGCCGTGCCCTAACTGTATCTGCAATAAGGCGCTTGAGGTGCCAAATACCGTGCAGAAGATTGAACCGCGCGATAATAAATTCTACCTGATTATTGC
>CAKTYF010000043.1 GCA_934631995.1 uncultured Eggerthellaceae bacterium | reverse complement strand
GGCATACGTAGCCCTTTCAAGGTGCAAGAGTCTGAATGGTCTTCATTTGACGGGCGAGGTCTCTCAAGCTGATTTGTTGGTCGATCAAGACGTTGTCGATTTCTATGAGCGGCAGGTTTCTGGCTCTGCGGAGACGACAGGAAACAATCAGCGCAGGAAAACGGCAACCGAGGTAATGATTGAGAAATACCTTTCGCTAAGGGCGACGGGCGAGGCTGAAGCCAATGCTATGCTCCATCGTGCATTGGGCAGAGAGGATGTTGCTGAGGCGTTGTGCTCTGTTGCTGCAAGCATTATGGCGGATGATGAGTTGCTGGCGAATCGGCTAGTGTGCCTGTCGGAAAGCATCAGTTGTCTGAAAACTTGCAATCACATAAACGATATTGACAAAAAGGTTGAGGGGGGGGGTGTTCCTAAGCGTATATCGAAACGTCGCATGAAGTGAGGTTTTCGGTGCTGTCGATAACGCTCAAGAAAGGGGATCAGCAAATGCTGCAATTCAACGCCTCCATTTATCAGAAGATGTACGGCACGGTGGGAGAAGACACCAAAGGTCGTCACCTGTGCTCCTGCGCATGCAACTGCTCCTGCCATTGCAGGTGCGGCAGATATGTTGAGGATAACTACGACGACATTATGTGGTAAGGGTTTTAAGCATGCGTAAGCTGTCGCGATTCGCTCACGCATTCGACCTGGGCGAACATGTAGCCCTTTGGCACTCATTGCGCATGAAGCCCGTGTTCTTAGAACGCGGGCTTTATGAACAGCTCCAAGAAGGAAAGTGCGACGCCGAGCTCGAAGCTGAACTTGTCGATAAGAAGATTCTCCTTTCTTACGATGGGGAGGACGAGCAGGTAATTGCCCGGCTAAGGGAGCGTGCTCCTCAGCCAGATGTCAATCTGGCCTACTTTATCTTGAGCGAGCATTGCAACCTTGCCTGCAAGTACTGCTTCGTTGGAAGCGATGTGTGTGGACAGGGAATATCCGCGAGCAAGGATATGACACCAGAGATTGCCGAGAAGTCAATCGATGTTTTCGTGCGCCAGCTCGAACTTTCGAGCGTTGATTACACGGAGTATGAATCGAACATCATCTTCTTCGGAGGCGAGCCTCTGCTGAAGTTCGATGTGCTCGAGTATGTTGCTCGTCGCGTTAAAGAGCTTGCCGAAACACGCCCGGTATTGCGCAATACCAGCCTCGCGGTAATCACGAACGGCACCTTGCTTAACGAAGAGCGAATCCTTGCCCTTGATGCCATGGGCGTCGCCGTAAGCATCTCAATAGATGGATTTACCGAGCAGGCAAACTCCATGCGCGTCGACAAGGCGGGCAAAGGATCGTTCGAGCGCGTGGTGGAGGTTCTTGAAACCTACAAGAGGCTTGGGGTCGATCCTCCGTCTCTTTCCGTGACTTTGACCGAACGCACGATAGAAGATTTGCCCAGCATGATTCAGCTGGTGAACGATTACGGGATTAGGGGTTTTGGGTATAACGTGCTGCTCAAACGCGATGATGAGCAAGACGGAGGCGAGTATTACGAGGCTGCCTCCCGGTTCATCATAGACTCCTTTCTTGCTCTGAGGGAGTGCGGCATTTACGAGGATCGCATCATGCGAAAGCTCAATGCATTCGCTCATTCCCGTATCCATTTCTCCGACTGCGGAGCTACGCAGGGCGGGCAGGTGCTGTTTGCTCCTGATGGCCGAATAGGCATCTGCCAAGGTTTGATGTCCGAGGCCGAGAACTACGTGACTGACATATGGGACGAGAGCTTCTTTGCCAACGAACATCCTGCTTGGAAGATGTGGAGCAAGCTGACGCCTATCTACAATGACGACTGCCTGTCATGTGAAGCTCTCGGCATATGCGGCGGTGGATGTCCTGTTAACGCAAGGCTCGTGAATCCCGAGCGTGGGCTGCACTGCATAGATGAAAGGTCGTGCGTGCATGCAAAGAAAACGCTTGATTTCTTGATTCGCGATCTGTACGCTCTCGCCCTTGGCGACAGCGGTCAGCGGGCGTAATCTGTTTTCGCTTCGACGACTTGCGTTCGTATCGCTCTAACCGACTGTGACAGCGGGTTTAGGGCGGTTCTCAAGCATCATGGGGTCTTCGTTCTGAAGGCCCCAATTGCAATCTCGCCTTTATGATTCAACAGCAGATGCCTTAGATGCCGGCAGAGTCGGCTTCTTCTCTTTTGTTTCTCGAGAGGCCGGCTTTGGGCTCGGTCATCTCCGTAAGCGTCAAAGATAGGGCGTTTTAACAGCGCAATCGCCTTGGATCACAATCCTCTCATCGACAAGATGGGAGGATTTTCTATGGTCGCGAAGGAGCGCAGGGCCATGCGGCGGGAGCAGATGGAGCAATGGCTCGCATCGGACGGCGAGACCGTGGAGGAATGATGCAGGCTCAACCGCATGTCCACCTCCACCCTTGCAAGCGGCGCGCAGAAGGGAAGGGAAGGAGAAGGCGAAGGTGTGCGCTGGGAAAGGGCGAAATTCGAAGATTTCAAAAAAATTGTAAGTTAGATGTTGACAATTAGTGGATAAGGTCTAATATAAGTATCGGTCTGAAACACAGAGCAGGTCGTCAATGGTTACCCCCCCCATCCATTGGCGACCTGCTCATGTTATGGGGGTCTTTTGCGACTCTTTGCTTTGCGGTCTGGCTTTCATCCTGAGTCTTCCCTTGTTTTATGAGTCGAGGCTCGCGCCCTCTTTGGGCTTTCCTCTGTTCGGGCCCTTGTGCGCTTTCTTTCTTGCCTTGCGCCTTCTGGGTCTGCTTCCTCCAGGGCCTTCTCCTGCCTCGTCCCTGAAGCAACGTCTTCCTCTTCGATATCTTTCCCCCGCGTTCGTCCGCAACACTCCCTTGATGTGCCGCGCAAAATCGTGGAGGTGCGTATTCCGTTTGAGTGGTCGAGCGGTGCCTGTTTCTCCTGTATAATTGCCCGAATAGAATAATCGACGAATGCCGGGCGAAGCGAGCGCCCGGCAAGCGAAAGGTATGCACCCGCGGGGGGCGGGGGAGAGGAGCCTTGCATGGATAAAACGGTTGCGATTATCGGGTACGGCACGGCGGCCGTGAATGCGATAATCGCGTTGCGAACGTCGGGTTTTCGGGGGAGGATCCAAGTGTTTTCCAATACGGAGACGCTTCCGTATAGCCCCATGATGACCTCGGCTTATGCTGCGGGCACGTGCGAACGCGAAGGCGTGTTCCCGTGGGATGCGTGCGATTTGGACCGGCTGGACGTCTGTGTTGTTTCGAATGCGCCGGTGACCAGCATTAATGCGGATGCCCACACGGTTGTGGCGGGTGGTAACGGGTATGCTTACGATGCATGCTTGATTGCGTCGGGAGCTCATCCGGTGGCGCCGGCAATGGCGCAGGATGCCTTCGATGGCTTTGACGCGGTGCAGCCGTTGGTTTTGCGCACGCTTGACAACGCTGAGGCGCTTCGCGATGCGTTGACCAGCGGAAACGATGCGCGTGTGTTGGTAAGCGGAACGTCTATGGTTGGCTTGAAGGCTGTTGATGCATGTCTGGAGCGCGGCGTTGACGTGACGCTTTTGGGTCGCGGCGAGCACATTATGCGTCGCACCGCGTGCGATGAGATTGCCGCAGAGCTTGAAGCTTGCCTCGCAGAAAAGGGAGTTGACCTGCGTCTTTCGCAAGTTATCGAAGAGGCGCATCCGGCGGAAAACGGTCAAGTTCGCGTAACGTTCTCCAATGGAGATATGGCTGACTACAGCCATGTGCTGTTTGCGCACGGTATTGTGCCTAATCTTGATTTTGTTCCTGCAGACGCGTTTGAACAGGCGGTTTGTAATTGTTCGAGCGCCAATACGCTTGCCGCGGGCCTTCCTGTGGACGAGTTCATGCGCACACAGCTTCCCGACGTATACGCCGCAGGCGATGTTGCGCGCGTGTTGAATAAGGCTACGGGCCAGCGCGTTGTTGCGGGCTTGTGGAAAGAGGCGTGCGTGCAGGGCGCTTGTGCCGGTCGCGCCATGGCGGCAGCGCTTCAAGGCAAGCAGCCGGTTAACGAGGCGTGCTACGACGGCTTCGTCCCCAGCAACTCCATTGCGGTGGGCGGCGCGGTGGTTCTTTCCGGTGGCTCCATGGAGCTTTCTGAGCGCCGCTGGATGGATGTCGAGCGTCGCAACGGCTGCGTGATTGCAACAGTGCGCGAAGTGGCGAACGGTAGCGTTTCCGCAGATGAACCTGCTAATGCGAAGAATGCGCGCTTGGTGGGTTACAACGTTTTTTCCGACAACGCCGATCCGGCAACAAGCCTTGCATACGACGAGGCCGCCATGCTGTATCGCCAGATGAATGCATAGGGGGCTGGAATAATGAGCGATCAAATTGAAAACATTCAGACGGCTGAGCAAACGGCCGAGCAGGCCCCGCAGCTAACGAATGCGGCAACGTATTGGAAGTTCATGGGCCAGTGCACCGAGTGCGGACATTGCCGCGAGACGTGTGCGTCCCTTTCGTGCGCGGGCTTGAACCTAGGGCAGATTGCCAAGCGCATGTTGGCGGCTCAGCGCAAGGCGGCGCAGGCGCAGGCGGAAGGCGAAGCCGCAGAGACACCCAGCTTGGCGCAGGTCATTGCGGCCGACCCGAATCTGGTGCAGGCGGTGCGCAGCTGTTTCTTCTGCACGTCGTGCCAGCAAACCTGCTTTGCGCATAACGACGTTTCCGAGCTTAT
Organism: uncultured Eggerthellaceae bacterium; assembly: GCA_934631995.1. Classification (GTDB taxonomy): domain Bacteria; phylum Actinomycetota; class Coriobacteriia; order Coriobacteriales; family Eggerthellaceae; genus CAKUOV01. Next base: position 10,379 of record CAKTYF010000043.1, on the reverse strand, counting down.
TTATGCTGCACGCATTGATTTCCAGAATCTGGGACTCATTCCGCGTGATGCGTGGTCGAGCGTTTTGGTTGACCAGGAGTGGGACATCTTCACGGCGTATCGTGCCATCTGGGGCATTGGCTATGCCGATTTGACCAGGCATTTTGCAAGCGATTATGGTCAGACGCAAACGGATTGTCAGATTGCATTCTTTCCAGGATGCTCGCTTGCCGCATATGGCCCCGAGCTTACGCGTGAGGTTTTTGCCACGCTCGAGGAAGTGGGCGGCAAAACGACCATGATCGACCACTGCTGCGGATCTCCGCTGAAGAGCGCCGGGTTCTACGATCGCGCCGAGGCGCTGTGCGATAAGATTGCCGGCGAGATCGCATCGTCGGGAGCGCGCATTGTGGTGTGCGCATGCCCCGGTTGCAAGAATGCCCTGATAAGCACCATGAAACGCAACAATATGGACGTGCAGGTGACCACAGTTTCCGAGTATCTTTTGGAGCAGGGGTTCACGCCCAAGCGCGATTGCAGCCAGCTTGCCATGTGCTTCTCGAAGTCGTGCCAGGACCGCGATGGCTCCTGCCTTGCTGCAACGCGCGAACTGCTTGGTGCGACCGACGAGCAAACGACGGTGTTTCACGGCTGCTGTGGTGCAGGCGGCGCGGTAAGCGCATACGATTACAACCGCCAAGGCCAGCAGGTCGATAAAAAGCTGAGCTTCGCGAAAGACGGTGAGATGGTAGTTACCATGTGTCCCACCTGCACGTATACGTATGCATTCCAGCTGATGAGTGCGCCGCGTGCCCTTGGTAACGCGAACTATCTGGAGCTTTTGTTCCTAAACGGCTTCGATTGGAACAAGGTGTCCAGTCAGCTGAACAGCATGTGGACGGGGCAGTACGGCCCCTGGCTTGCCAGCGTGTTCTAAGAGGTACACGTTTCGTACTGATTTTCCAAGGGCTGTGGGGTGATCCCTGCAGCCCTTGCTTGTTTGCGAGGCTTTAAGGATTCGGCGCGCATTTCGGAAAAGGGGACAAGTTGGAGGTTTTCGAAGGCCTTAGCGCTTATGTTGCTGAAGGCCCGAGGCGAATTGAGAGGTTCTTGGAGGTTTTAGCATCCATGTTGTTGAAAAAACGGTGCCAAATTCGAAGTTGTGGTCGGTTGGAAGTAGGTCGAAGCTTCGACGCAGCCCTTAATTGAAGCAGTTATTTTCCTCGCAATCATTTGACCTGGTGTTTTGCTTGGCTACGATTTCTGGCGACTGCATTTCTTGTAGCGTTTCGCGTTTCTACCTACCCCCAACCTGCATCAACTTCGAATTTGAGGCTCAAAATTCAACAACATGAATCGAAAACGTCCGTTCGTCAGAACGGCCGGGAAGTTTGGAGCGGGTAACGGGACTCCGGCGTTCGCTGCGCGAACCCCGACCCCTCCCTCGCAAGCTCGGTCGGGCGAATTCCTAAAAACGTGCCACCGGCACGTTTTCTTAACGGAATTCCACCTCATCGGTTCGAGCCCCGTTACCCGCCCAGCGTGTCTTTCTTCATTGCAAAACAAAAACGACCTGGGATTACTCCCAGGTCGTGTCATTTCTGGAGCGGGTAACGGGACTCGAACCCGCGAATGCGAGCTTGGGAAGCTCGTGCCTTACCACTTGGCGATACCCGCAATTGAGTAAATGACAGTATACCGTATCGCGCAGCTTTGTCGTTGGAAATCCTTCTTAAGTTCATGCTTTTCTTCGTCGTTCGCGAGCTCCGGGTCAAGCCCGCCAACATAGCGGTGCGCGAGTCTTTTCGTGTTTGTCGGGGTGAATCCGCCGCGCATGGCAAGCGCTATGTGGCGCGCCGGCTTTGTTGGCAACCATCTGGGAAGATCAGAAGAAACGGAACGCATCACTTCGCTAAAGCTTGGTACGACTCTCCCCAAACCCACATGGAATCCATGATGGGCCTTAGGCTTTGGCCCAGCTCCGTGAGGGAGTACTCAACGCGGGGTGGAACCTCTGCGTAGACCCTTCTGACGACAAGCCCCGCGTCCTCCATACTGCGCAGGTTCGTGGTAAGGACCTTTTGGGAGACGTCTCCCACGCTGCGTTGGAGGGCCTTAAATCTCATCGAGCCGTTTAGGAGCAGGTCCCGCATTATGAGCAGCTTCCACTTGCTGCCAATCAGGGACACGCAGGTCTCCACTGGGCAGGCGGGAAGGTCGCTTTTCTTGGGGAGCTCGTTATTGCGGTACTCGGTGTAGCCGATTTCATCATCGCTCATTGTATATCACCTGTTCATCTATGGTTACTTTTAAGTACCTACAGCACTTTATAGTGCCTACTTTCATATTTGCACCATAGATTCTATCATAAAGTCAAGCAAGCGGCGAGAAGGACCGCAAACCCACAGGGAAAGGAACAGAAATGAGCAATATCCAAAAAGCACTCAACCTCATCAGCACTTTCGCCACCGGAGACGCCAAGCAAGCGGCAAGCCTCCTTGACAAGGACTACATTCAGCACAACCTTGCCTACGGCACGGGCCGCGACGCGTTCGTCGGCTCCGTGGAGTACCTGGGCTCTGCGCCCGTCAAGACGACGGTGAAAAACATCCGCGCGTTCGAGGACGGCGACAAGGTGTTCCTGCAGAACGTCTACAACTTTGCCGGTGCCGGCGAGCAGGTCGCCTTCGACATCTTCCGCTTCAACAGCCAGGGACTCATCGCCGAGCACTGGGACAACCTTGCCAATATTGCTGAGCCGAACCCCTCTGGTCGCACGCAAATCGATGGTCCCGTTGAGGCTTCCGATCTCGACAAGACAGAGGAGAACCGAGCTCTTATCAAGGCGTTCCTTGTAGACGTTATGCAGGGGAAGCATCCCGAGAAGACCCCGGAGTATTTTGCGGGCGATGCCTACCTTCAGCACAACACCGGAATCGCTGATGGGCTTTCCGGCCTGGGAGCAGCGCTTGAGGCGCTCGCCACGAACGGCATCCAGATGATCTACGATAGGACCCATCAGGTTCTTGCGCAGGGCAACTTTGTCCTGGGCGTGAGCGAGGGCTCCTTCGGCGGCAAGCCCACGTCGTACTATGACCTTTGGCGCGTGGAAAACGGCAAAGTTGCGGAGCACTGGGATGTCATGGAGACCATCGCTGATTCGGCCGACTGGCAGAATGAGAATGGCAAGTTCTAACACCGTGATAAAGCGGGACTAATGATCCAAAATGCCGCGGCGCCCCTTGCAAGAGGTGTCGCGGCCGATTATGAGGAGGCAAGAGATGGGCTGGGAGAGAACACGGCAAGGGCAGGAAGCACAAAGCGGTCTTGGCCTGGCGGCATCCGGCCGAATCCCCGTCGCCAGCGTCGGGCAGATAGACGCTGGGTACTGTCTGCGCTTCCTAAGGCTCATCAGGGATTGCTCGTTCGCGACAGTCGATGCTAAGGGACTTCCCGCCGTCCGCGTGATAGACGTGATGCACGTCAAGGACGGAAGGCTCTACTTTCTTGCGCCCCGCGGCAAAGAGTTCTACAGAGAGATCTTGGGCAATCATGTTGTAGCCATTGTTGGGCAGACAACGGATTTCAGGATGTGCAGGCTGCGAGGCCGGGCGGTTCGCGCCGCTGATGGGGAGCAAAAAGCGCTTGTTGACCGGATGTTCGAGCTGAACCCCTCCATGGACCAGCTGTACCCCGCCGAGTCCCGTTACGCCTGCGAGGTTTTCTACATTGAGGACGGAAGCGGCGAGTACTTCGACCTTGGCCAGAAGCCCATCGTAAGGGTGCCGTTCGCTATAGGCTGCGCCTTGTTGGATGCGAAGGGCGCGTTCGAGGTCTCAGAAGGGTGCGCGGGCTGCGGCGTATGCGCTGCTGTCTGCCCGCAAGGCTGCGTCGGGCGCACCGAAGACGGAACGTTTAGGATCGACCAGGGGGCATGCTTGCGCTGCGGGCTGTGCGAAGAGGCGTGCCCGCACGGCGCGATACGAAGGATAGGGAGATGAAGAGGATGGAAGACCTTGCCTACTGCGTTAGCTATCTGGCTGCCGAGCGGTTCGGGGAAAAGAGGGCCCGCGAAATAATGGCATCGCTGGAAGGCGACGAGCGTGCCCTTTTCGAAGCCTACCGTGCTCTTGCGAACGTGCGTGAGCCAATGCCCGCGACCGATACGTTCTTTGCCGCGCAGGACCGCATGCTCCAAGATCGCATTGCCGCGGCAGGGATAGTCGATGCCGGTGCGCTGCCCCGTACGCCGGTGGACGGACGCCTGAGTCTTTGGCGCGGCGACATCACCACGCTTGCGGCCGACGTTGTGGTGAACGCGGCGAATTCCCAGTTGTTGGGCTGCTGGGTGCCGGGCCACCACTGCATCGACAACGCCATCCACACCTACGCCGGCATCCAGCTGCGCGCGGAATGCGCGCGTGTCATGCGGGCACAGAATTACCCCGAGTCGACGGGCCTGGCGAAGATAACGGGAGCCTACAACCTGCCGGCGAAATGGATCGCGCACACCGTGGGCCCCATCGCGAATGGAAGCCCCAACGACGAAGATCGGGCGCTCTTGGCGAGCTGCTACGAAAGCTGCATGGATGCGGCCCCAGAGGTGGGGGCGGCGAGCATCGCGTTCTGCTGCATTGGAACCGGATTGTTCGGATTTCCCCAGGAAGAAGCCGCGGAAATCGCAGTCCGCACGGTGCGCGAATGGCTTGACAAGAGCGAATCGGATATCCACGTGGTGTTCGACGTTTTCCCGGAATCGGACGAAAGGATCTACCGTGACATTCTTTTCAGCTAACTTGTTCGCCGGCGACAGGTACGCGCGCGCCAAGCGGGGCGCGGCCCTTGTGCGCGGGGCCGGAGCGACGGCGGAAGAAGCGGCCGTGGCGATGAGGCGGGAGCTTGACGAGTGCGACGCCATTCTGGTGGGCGCAGGTGCCGGGCTCTCCACCGCGGCGGGCTTCTCCTATTCCGGCAAGCGCTTCGACGATAACTTCGCGGACTTCCGCGACCGATTCGGGATAACCGACATGTACTCGGGCGGGTTTCACCCCTTCCCTGACCTGGAGACCTACTGGGCGTGGTGGAGCCGCGCCATCCTGCTCAACCGCTACGAGGCGGGAGCCGGCAAACCCTACCTTGGGCTCCTGCGTATCCTTGAAGGGCGAGACTACTTCGTTCTTACCACTAACGTTGACCACCAGTTCCAGCTGGCGGGGTTCGACAAGGCTCGGCTGTTCTACACGCAGGGAGACTACGGTCTGTTCCAGTGCGCCCGTAACTGCTCTGGCGAGACATACGACAACGAACGGCAGATCCGCGAGATGGTGGGCCGTCAGAAAGACCAGCGGGTGCCGAGCGAACTTGTCCCCCGTTGTCCACGCTGCGGGGCGCCCCTGGTTCCCAACCTGCGCATCGATGGCTCTTTCTGCGAGGACCGCGGATGGCATAAGGCCGCCTCTCGCTACCGCGCGTTCTGCGAGACGCACTCTGATGACCGCGTTCTGTATTTGGAGCTGGGCGTTGGGGATAACACGCCCGTCATCATCAAATACCCTTTCTGGGGCGCTGTGAATCGGAATAGTCATGCGACGTATGCCTGTGTGAACATAGGAGGTGCGTGTGCTCCAGCCGCTATTGCAGGCAGGAGCATCCTTGTGGATGACGATATAGACGGATTTCTTCAAAGCGTTTAGCCTGATTAACGGGCAAAGCGGAAAAGCGGAAATTGTTTCTTGGCACCGCAGGTCATCTATCGTTTCTTGGCGAAGGGGCGCTCTACTCTTATCATGCGCAGTTGCCACCATAACGCAGGGAATGGCGCTCTGCCGAAAAATTTTCTCGCGTTCAAAGTGCAAGAACGAGAGCTGGTACAATACTCGCTTTCAGCGGCTCATCCGCACTTACGCATCCTCGAACGATACCGAACGGCTGGGTCCCATCACTAACATACAAGGAGGTCGCATGTCTGATAACGCAGAAAAGAAATTCGTCCTGTACGATACATTCGACTCCATCAACGAAGTGGACCCCCGCCTCTACGAGAAGTACGCCGTTAAGCGCGGCCTGCGCAATGCCGATGGAACAGGCGTGGTCACCGGCATCACGAACGTGGCAAATGTTCACGGCTACCTTATGGACGATGGCTACAAAGTTCCCGATGAAGGCATTTTGCGTTATCGCGGCTACGACCTGTATGACCTGGTAGACGTTGATTCCGTTGACAAGCGATTCAATTTCGAAGAAGTAGCGTATTTGCTGCTTACCACAATGCTGCCCACACAGCAGCAGCTCAATGACTTTGTGTCGCTTATTGATGCCCAGCGTGAGCTGCCCGATGGCTTCACCGCCAGCATCTTTTTTGGCTCCACGCCGCCGAACATCATGAATCTGCTGTCGCGCGTTGTGCTCAATCAGTACGCGTACGATCTTCATGCGGAGGATCGCTCATCGCGTCACGAGGTTGATGTGGCTATTTCACTCATGTCAAAGCTGCCGCGTGCGGCGGTTCTTTCGCATTACGCCGTGAGCCACCGCTTCAACAACGGCTCGCTGATCATCCATCCGTTCATTCCGGGTCAATCAACGGCGGAAACCATTCTGTCCATGCTGCGCCCCGACCGTCAGTTTACGCAGATGGAAGCGCGTATGCTGGACATCATGCTGTGCGTTCACATGGAGCACGGCGGCGGCACCAACTCCACGTTTGCCACGCACGTGCTAAGCTCGGCCGACACCGATGCGTATTCGGCGTATTCCGCAGCTATTGGCTCCCTGAAAGGCGCGCGTCATGGCGGTGCAAACCTGAAGGCGTACACCATGCAAAAAGACCTGAAGGAACACGTTGCCAACTGGGAAAACGAGGACGAAATCGCTGCGTATCTGCAGCGCGTGCTGGCAAAGGAGGCGTTCGACAAATCGGGCTTGGTCTACGGCATGGGGCATGCGGTTTACACGAAAAGCGACCCTCGTGCGCGCATCTGCAACTCGTTCGCGCACAATCTTGCCAAGGGTACTGAATATGAAAAAGAGCTGGCGCTTTTGGAGGCCGTCGAACGCGTTGCACCTCAGGTAATTTCCCAGTTCAAAGGCATGAATGCCGAAGAAATCTGCGCAAACGTGGATATGTATTCTGGTTTCATTTACCACATGTTGGGCATTCCCGAGGACTTGTTCACGCCGCTTTTCGCGTGCGGTCGCTTCCCCGGTTGGGTTGCTCACCGTTTCGAGGAAATTGTTGCTGGCAAGCGCATCATTCGCCCCGCGTACAAGAATGCCTCGCACGATCGTCGCACGTACATCTCCATGGAAGAGCGTTAAACAGCGATTTTTGGCGAAGGCGTGGGCTGCTGGCAGTTTTGGAGCAATCAAAAAGGGTCGTTCGTCGGAACGACCCTTTGCTGTCAATGGCGGAGGAAGTAGGATTTGAACCCACGGAGCCTCTCAGCTCAACAGTTTTCAAGACTGCCGCCTTAAGCCACTCGGCCATTCCTCCATTTATGTTTTCGATGGTGCGGCACGCGCGCCAATCGAAGCGGGTACAAGGATACCATATAATTGCACCCATGAACGATGAAGATTACATGCGGCTTGCAATTGAGGAAGCTCGGCGGGCGGCCAGCTTGGACGAAGTGCCCATTGGCGCGGTGGTGGTGTACAACCCCATTGACAAGGGAACGCGTCGGCCGTTGCTCCCCGAGCCGCGCGTTATTGCGTGCGCGTGCAACCTGCGCGAGACAACGCAGGACCCGGCGGGGCATGCGGAGTTTTTGGCCATGAAAGCCGCAGCGAAGGAGCTGGGCGTGTGGCGTTTAACGGGATGCACCGTGTATGTGACGCTGGAGCCGTGCATCATGTGCGCGGGGCTTATGCATCAGGCGCGCATCGATCGGTGCGTTTATGGCGCCTCGGATCAGAAAGCGGGCGCGCTTGGCACGCTTTATGCCATGAATGCCGATGAGCGCTTGAATCACAATTATCCTGTTCAGGCGGGTGTTTTGGGGGATGAATGCGCGCAGTTGCTCACAGATTATTTTGCAAGCAAGCGCAAAGCTGCCAAGCGAAAGCAAGCGGCGCAGCAAGAATCGCAGGATTAAAATGCAGATGGCATGGCGATGTGCTAGCATCGTAGATGCTCGCGCTCTAACGTGAGCGCGCCGAGCGTGCTGCACATGCGGTGGCGCAGGGCGGTGACGTTCGGCTTGCCAGCGCGCCAGCGTTCGGTCGGCGGCGCGGGGCTTCGCGCGATGTTGCCGTTGCAGCAAAAGTGGGGGGGACAAGCAGGAATGAAACGCGGGGTGCGTAAATGACTTCCGAAAACAATCAAGTAGATCTTATTGGAGAAGCGTACCAAAATGCGCGTGCCGAGGGCGTGCAGCTGCGCATGGGTGGCGCGGGCTATACGAAATTGGTGGCGCCGGCAAAGGTGAACCTGTATCTGGGCGTGGGCGAAAAACAAGAGAATGGCTATCATCCTGTGGAAAACGTCATGCACACCCTGCTTGCTCACGATGTGCTCTACATGCGCTGCTTGTCCGCGCAGGCGTTTGCGTACAAGACGGGAATTGCCTTCGCCAACACGGAAGAAAACGAAGCTCAGCGCGATTCGAATCTGAAAATTCACTTGACTTGCTCGGGCACGGGCGCAATTGTGCCGCCCGAAATTCCTGCCAGCAAGAACATCGTCTACAAGGCTGTACGAGCATTTGCCCAGGCCATTGGCAGGAATGAAGACGAAGTCATGGATATTCACCTGGAAAAGCATCTTCCGCATCAGGCGGGTCTGGGCGGCGGATCGTCCGATGCTGCTGCGGCGCTTGTTGGTGCGGCAAAACTGTGGGGGATCGATCCGAGCGATCCGCGCATCGAGGCCGTGGCAAAAACGCTTGGCGCTGATGTTGCGTTTTTCCTGCGCGGCGGTTGCGCCTTGTATAACGGCGTGGGCGAAAACTACGTGCGCAGCCTAACCACACGAAAAGACCCCGTTGTTCTGATTAAGCCGGAAGGCGGCCTTTCGACGGCTGCGGTATACTGTGCGTTCGATGAAAACGCAACGCTGCCAAGCGTTGTCCTCAAAGATGCGCTTTCATCTGCGCAAACAGCAGAAGAGGTGCCGCTGTTCAACGGGTTGGAAAACGTGGCTGGTCAACTGGATGATACGTTGGCGGGCATCCGCGCATGGGCGCAGTCCCAACCCGGCGTTATAAGCGCCATGCTCACGGGAAGCGGATCGTGCACGTTTGCCATCTGCGCCGATTCTGCCGCTGCCTTAAGGGTTACCGCCGCCGCGCAAGCGCAGGGTTGGTGGGCAATATCCACATTCTTCGCGAATATTCGCGCTGCGGTGAGCAAGTAGCTTTCGGGTTTCGCGTTTGGTTTCAAACGCGGCGGGACGCTCTGTGCTCCGCCGCTCGTTCGGGAAGACTTCGAACCTCTTCGCGTTCTTGGACGGGGCGTAGCAATGGGGGCAGCCTTCCGTTCGCAATGGAGCAATCAAGCGCCAGAGAAAAAACCAGCCGCCTAGCGAATGGGCGGCTGGTTGTTCTTAAGGTTGCGGACAAAATCTTTGATTTTGCGCCATGTGGTATAGACAAATGCCTCGTCAGGGCGATGTTTGTACTGCGGATACTTCTTCAGAAAGCTCCAGTTGCAAATGCGAACAACAATGAGCCCCAGCACCGCTGCGGCCAAAAAGCTTCCGAAAATCTCAACGGCAAACGTGTTCTTGTCAAGCACGGTGAGCAGTGTGATAACGGCCAACCCTATGCAAAGCACAACACAAATGACGGTGAAAAAGTCGATGACGATTTGCTTTGCGCGCGCAGAAGGAAAGCGGAATCGCGCGATAAAGTAGATAACAACGGCAAGAATAGCAAGGAAAATCACAAAAGGAACAATGCGTGTCAGGCGAATGAGGAACATAGCGCACCTGATTTCTTTGCTTTGAAAGCCGTTTGAAAAAGCCGCCTAAAATAAAAAAAGACGCGTGGCGGAGAGCTGGGGATTTGAACCCCAGATACCCTTATGGGGTATACACGCTTAGCAGGCGTGCTCCTTCGGCCTCTCGGACAGCTCTCCATGACCATGCGTATCCGCAATTTTAGCAAACCAATCGCCAGATTCAAAGACAATTTTTGCGATTTTGAAAAATAGTGCGAATTTCGGAGGATTTCGCGGCTTTTTGCGAGCTGTTTGCTGTTGTCTGCGCGTCTGCGACGGGCTTGCTTTGTGCCTGCGGCGGGCTTGTCTCCAGCGCCTTTACAAGCATTTTCAAACCAAGGATTTGTGCGTTCGGTGGATTTGCCTGCTTTTGTCGTTCCCCTTATCAACGGATAGTATGCCTTTGCCTGTTTCCTGTTGCATGTGCCCTGTTCGCATGCTATGTATACAGACTGGCAAAAAGA
>CAKTYF010000042.1 GCA_934631995.1 uncultured Eggerthellaceae bacterium | reverse complement strand
CCCTTGGCTTGGCTCCGAGGAGTTCATCAAAGGCAAAAAGCGGTTTGCGCTTTGGTTGGGCGAGGCAACTCCTGCGCAACTTGATTCTTTGCCGAAATGTCATGAACGTATTGCGGCTGTTCGCGAATATCGCCTGGCTTCGAAGCGGGCTCAAACCAGAAAGGCTGCAGACTTTCCAGAGCATTTTGGCACGGAGATAATCGCTAAAAGTCCATCCGTCCTAGTACCCGAGGTGTCTTCTGAGCGGCGCCGCTATATCCCAATGGGCTTCGTTGAGCCGCCTACACTTTGTAGTAATCTGGTGAAACTTATCCCCGATGCCACCCTGTACCATTTTGGCGTGCTGCATTCGCAGATGCACAATGCCTGGATGCGTACGGTGTGCGGTCGTTTAAAGAGTGATTATCGCTATTCGGGCGGCGTGGTGTACAACACGTTTCCCTGGCCGGGCGCAAGTCAGGGTAACCAGTCTGCGCCCGTCGAGCAGTTAGTCTCGCCCGAGGCCCGCCAGCGCATTGAGGCCTGCGCGCAGGGCGTGCTTGATGCGCGCGCAGCGCACCCAGGCGCAACGCTGGCCGATCTGTATGATTCCGATAAGATGCCATACGATTTGCTGGCCGCCCACAAGGCGCTTGATGCGGCGGTGGAGGCCGCCTACGGTGTGGACTTCAGCGGCGACGAGGAAAGAATGGTGGCGCACCTGTTCAAACTTTACGCTCGAATCACAGAACATGTTAAAAAGTGACGGGGACTTTTTAACATATGCATCTGGTGTGTATCAGATGCGACTCTGTTAAAAAGCGACAGGGATTTTTTTGTGCGCGAAACGCCCCTGCCCTCTGCGCCGCCCACAGCCTGCAGTTTTCATTTTTCCATGGTTTCTTCTTTCTGTCGCCGCCGAATAAAAAACGGTGTGTCAGTATGTATCAGTTATGTTGTGGCAGAAATCGGCTATGCTGTGCTGTTGAGATATCTTTTGGAATCAGAGAGGAAGCTTCATGGGTGGCTTTTTTGGGGCAACATCGCATCGCGATGTAAGTTTGGATGTGTTTTTCGGCGTAGACTACCACTCTCATTTGGGAACGAAGCGGGCTGGCATGTGCAGCTGCCGTGCGGATGGCGGTTTTGAGCGCGAGATCCACTCCATTGCAAACACGCCGTTCCGTACGAAGTTCGAAAACGACCTGGGTAACTTTGCGGGCCCGGCTTGCATCGGTTGCATTTCCGATAAAGACCCGCAGCCGCTTATTGTTCGCTCCCACCTGGGGCTTTTTGCGCTGGCGTTCACGGGCATCATCAACAACAAACGCGCTTTGACCGATGCGTACCTTGATGACAAGCATCATCAGTTCACCGCCATGAGCGATGGCGGCGTGAACGACGTGGAGCTTATTGCCGCGCTCATCAACCAGAAAGACACCATGCTCGAGGGCATCATCAATGCGCAAAACGCTGTTGAGGGCACGGTCACGCTCATGATTATGCAAGAAGACGGCTCCATTCTGTGCGCGCGCGACATTATGGGTCGCCTTCCCATTCTTCTGGGTAAAGACCCCGATGGTTATGCGATTTCCTTCGAGTCCTTCGCATATCAGAAGCTTGGTTACCAGGACGAATACGAGCTTGGCCCGGGCGAAGTGGTCAAAGTGACTGCCGATGGCTACGAAACGCTCAAAGAACCTGGTACTGACATGAAGATCTGCGCGTTTTTGTGGAGCTACTACGGTTATCCGAACTCTACGTACGAAGGCGTGAACGTTGAAGTTATGCGTTATCGCAACGGCGCCATTATGTCGCGCGACGAAGAAGCCGCTGGCGTGCGCCCCGAAGTCGATTACGTTGCCGGTATTCCTGATTCGGGCCTGCCGCATGCTATTGGCTATGCGCAGGATTCGGGCATGCCGTTTGCGCGTCCGTTCGTGAAATACACGCCCACGTGGCCTCGTTCCTTCATGCCGGGAAATCAGGCGTTGCGCAACAGGGTTGCCCACATGAAGCAAGTGCCCGTGCATGACCTGATCAAGGATAAAAAGCTTCTGTTCGTGGACGACTCCATTGTGCGTGGTACCCAGCTGCGCGAGACCGTGGAGTTCCTGTACGAGAACGGTGCGAAGGAAGTGCACATGCGCTCTGCGTGCCCGCCCATCATGTACGGCTGCAAATACTTGAGCTTCTCCACGAACAAGTCCGATATGGATCTTATCGCGCGCCGCAAAGTTCAAGAGCTTGAAGGCGACGAGGGCCAGAAGCACTTGGACGAGTACTCCGATGCGTCCACCGAGCGCGGTAAGTGCCTTTTGAAGTCCATCTGCGAAGAGATGAAGTTCGATTCGCTGCGTTATCAGTCGCTCGAAGGCCTGCTTGAGGCCATTGGCCTGCCGCCCGAGAAGGTGTGCACGTACTGCTGGAGCGGCAAAGAGTAGCGCAAGCGTTGTTGATATAAGGAGTTTTCGTTCATGCTCAAAAAATGGGAAGACCTTCCCGTCGAAATGCGCTGTCCCGCGGTTCGGGAATATTACGACATACTCATGACGCGGCGCGGGGGTATTTTTGCAAAACGCCTGTTCGATATTGTGGTGGGACTTGTGGTGTTCCTGATTCTGTGCATTCCGATGCTCATCATTGCCATCATGATCAAGCTTGATTCCGAAGGCCCCGTTTTCTACCGGCAAGAACGCGTGACAACGAATGGGAAGCATTTTCGCATCCACAAGTTCCGTACCATGGTGGCGAACGCCGATAAGATTGGCACGGCGGTTACCGTAGGCGGCGATGCTCGCATCACGAAGGTGGGGGCGAAGCTGCGCGACCATCGTCTTGATGAGTTTCCCCAGGTCTTTGACGTATTATCGGGCAATATGAGCTTTGTGGGCACGCGTCCGGAAGCCGTAAAGTATGTTGAGAAATATACCGATGAGATGAAAGCAACGCTGCTTCTCCCTGCGGGTATTACTTCTGAAGCGTCGATTCGTTACAAGGATGAGGCGCAGCTTTTAGATGCGGCGGCAAACGTTGACGACGTGTACATGAACGAAGTGCTGCCTGAGAAAATGAAGTACAACCTGGAGAGTATTCGCAATTTCAGTTTCTGGGGAGATATCGCCACGATGTTTCGCACGGTTGCCGCAGTTGCGGGCAAAGAGTATCAATAAGAGTTTTATCAGCGGTTTTGCTTTTCGCGGTGCGCTTTTGCGCCAACGGGAAGCGCGAGTTGCAGCATAAAGGATGGGCGGGCGATCAAGCAATGGAGAATGAAACACGCAACGCGTTGAGCGTGGGTGCCGCAAAGGGGGCGGGGTGCCATTCCGCCTATGAAGGTGCGCACATGACGGGCGCCCAGGCGGTTATCGCTGCGCTGGAGTGCGAAGGCGTTACGCATGTGTTCGGATATCCGGGCGCTCAAGCCATTGCCATGTACGATGCTTTGTACGACTCGCAGCAGATCACGCATGTGCTTGCGCGTCACGAGCAAGCTGCTGTTCACGAGGCCGATGGTTTCGCGCGCGCCACGGGAAACGTTGGCGTTGTTCTGGTTACCAGCGGCCCTGGTGCGACTAACACCGTTACGGGAATCGCGAATGCGTATCTGGACAGCATTCCGCTTGTCGTTATTACCGGCCAGGTGCCTACGAGCGTTATCGGTACGGATGCGTTCCAGGAATCTGACACAATGAGTATTACCATGCCCGTGGTAAAGCATAGCTTCCTGGCGCAAAAGGCGGCCGACTTGCCGCGCATTATTCGCGAAGCATTTCATATCGCCATTACGGGTCGCCCTGGCCCGGTGGTTATCGATGTTCCTTCGGATATTGCGGGTCAAGAGCTTACGTTCGCATATCCCGCAAGCGTGAACATACCGTCGTATAAGCCAACGTATAAGTGCAACGCAAAGCAAGCGAAGGCGGCGGCCGCGTTGCTGCAAGAGGCGCAGCGTCCTGTTGTCCTTGCAGGTGGCGGCGTGATTTCTTCGGGTGCGCAGGACCAGTTGCAAGAAATCGCACACCTTTTGCAGGCGCCTGTTGCTCTCACGCTTATGGGGAAGGGTGCATTTCCCGCAGCCGATCCGCTGAACTTGGGTGCTGTTGGCATGCATGGTTCGGCGCGTTCGAACACGGCGTTGATGAGTGCGGATGTGCTTTTGGCGGTGGGCACGCGCTTGTCGGATCGCGTGACGGGCGCTATGAGCGCGTTTGCGCCCCACGCAAAGCTCATACACGTTGACATCGACCCTGCGGAAATTGGCAAGCTGCGCGAAGCCGATGTTCCCATTGTAGGCGATGCCCAGGCGGTTTTATCAGGGCTTTTGTCTCAATTGAAGAAGCAGGATTTCACGGCGCATACGCAAGCATGGCTCGAAGAGCTGGCAGCGCTGCCGTGCTTCAACGACGCTGCGCGCGCGGTTTGCACGGAAGCGGCGGCGGGTGCGGCATTTGCGGCATCCGAAGTGGACGAGGAACCCGAAGCGCTTGAGACGCCCCTGGAAAGCAACGCAGCAGCCGCGACTCGTTCGGAAGCTGAAAGCAGTATGCAGCACATTACGCCCGCGAGCTGCATGAACTTGCTTGGACGCGCGCTTGAGGCGCAAGAAGCGGCAGGGAAGCGCACTATTGTGACCACCGAAGTGGGCCAGCATCAAATGTGGGCGGCGCAGTTCCTTTCTCGTTCCGTTCCGCGTAGCTTCCTATCAAGCGGCGGTTTGGGCACCATGGGTTTCGGCTTTCCTGCAGCGATCGGCGCCGCGCTTGCATATCCTGACGCGCAGGTCGTATGCATTGCGGGCGATGGGTCGTTCCAGATGAACGTGCAGGAGCTTGCCACCGCGCGCGCGTATGGCGCTGCCGTGAAAGTTATGATCATCGATAACGCCTGCTTAGGCATGGTGCATCAGTGGCAGCAATTCTTCTACGAGGGACGTTATTCCCAAACCGAGCTCCATTACAACCCCGACTTCGTGGCGCTAGCGCGCGCCTTTGGCTGGCAGGCAAAGCGCGTTCAAACGCAAGAGGAGCTGCAGGCGGCGCTCTCGGAGATGCTCTCAAGTACCGAGCCGTTCTTGCTTGACGTTGTTGTGCCATCATCGGAAAACGTGATGCCTATGGTTGTTCCCGGCGGAACGCTGCTTGAACACGTTTGTCCTGGTAATTGTGCAGGCAATGCTGTTCAGGAAGGGGAGTAGCATGGATACCTCCAAACACGTTCTCACGCTTTTGGTGGATAACGAGCCGGGTGTTTTGCAGCGCGTCGTTGGCCTTATCTCGCGCCGTGGCTTCAACATTGAAAGCTTGTCGGTTGGTCCCACGGAAAACCCTGCGTTGTCGCATATCACGCTTGTGGCGCTGGGCGATGAGGTGTCCTTCGAGCAGATTGCAAAGCAGCTGCATAAGCTGGTGCCTGTTCATAAGATCACTGATTTATCGGGCGCGGGCGCTATTGTGCGCGAGTTGGCCCTGTTCAAGGTTGAGGCGCTGCCCGAAAAACGCGGTGAAATCATTCAAATCGCGAATATCTTCCGTGCGAAAATCGCCGATTTAGGCAGCGATTCGTTGACTATCGAAATTACGGGCGAAGAAGGAAAGCTTAAAGGGCTCGAGGATCTTTTGCGCCCTTACGGCATCAAGGAGATTGTCCGCACGGGTAAAATCGCCCAGGCTCGCAACGAGAAATAGCCCCACCTCTTCTTCGTTTCCGTGCACGCCAACGCTAATCCGCGCCGTTTAAAGGGTGTCTTTTTGCGCGCGGGTGCCCTTTTGCTTGCTTGTGCCGTACAATAGACGTGCAATTATGACGTTTTTGCAATCGGCTTCCTAAGGAGTGAAATCATGACGCGTGTGTACAATTTCTCTGCTGGTCCGGCAATGCTTCCCGAAGAGGTTCTGAGAGAAGCGGCGCAAGAAATGCTCGATTACAAGGGCACGGGCATGTCCGTCATGGAGATGAGCCATCGATCGAAGGCGTTCGACACTATTATCACCGAAGCGGAGCAGGACCTGCGCGATCTTGTTGGCATTGGCGATGATTACGAAGTCATGTTCCTGCAGGGTGGCGCTTCGCAGCAGTTCGCGGCTGTTCCTATGAACATGCTGCAAACGGGCAAGGCAGACTATATCGTATCGGGCAACTGGTCGAAGAAAGCCTACCAGGAAGCATGCCGTTACGGCGATATCACGCTGCTGGCCGATTCCAAGGGCGCGAATTATTCCTGCATTCCCGCATTTGACACGTTCACGCCGTCGAAAGACGCTGATTATCTGTACCTTTGCTACAACGAGACCATCACGGGCACCACGTACCGCAAGCTTCCCGAAACGGATGCACCCGTTGTGGCCGATATGTCTTCGTGCTTCTTGTCGGAGCCTATTGACATCGAGAAGTTCGGCGTGGTCTACGCGGGCGCCCAGAAAAACGTTGGTCCCGCAGGTGTAGTGATTGCCATTGTGCGCAAGGACCTTATTCGCGACGATGTAATGCCTGCAACGCCCACTATGCTGAAGTGGAAGACGCAGGCCGATGCGAAGTCGCTGTATAACACGCCGCCGTGCTACGCCATTTACATTTGCGGCAAGGTGTTCAAGTGGATCAAGTCCATTGGCGGCTTAGAGGCCATGCAGATGCGCAATCACGAAAAGGCCGTGCTTCTGTACAATTTCCTGGACAACAGCAAGCTGTTTTCGGGCACCGCTGCAAAGGAAAACCGCTCGATGATGAACGTGCCGTTTATTACGGGCGATGACGCGCTGGACAAGGAATTCATTGCCGCTGCGGCGAAAGAAGGCCTGGTGGAGCTGAAGGGTCATCGCAGCGTTGGCGGTATGCGCGCTTCCATCTATAACGCTATGCCGCTTGAGGGCGTGCAAAAGCTTGTTGCCTTCATGGAGCAGTTCGAAAACGAGCACAGTAATAAATAATGACGAGGGGCGACTCTGCGCGCGAACCGCGATGCAAAACGCTCCACAGTTTGAAGAAACATGCAAGAAGAGGCGCGTACCAGGTATGTGCGTTCTTTGATGGAAAGGAATTGCGCCACTATGTCGCTTAAAGTACTGGTTACCGATGTCATCGCTCAATGCGGATTGGATTATCTGCGCGAAAAAGCTTTAGAAGTCGATGTTCATCTGGGACTTTCTACCGAAGAGCTCATCAAGATCGTTCCTCGCTATGATGCGCTTATCGTTCGTTCCCGTACGAAAGTCACGCGCGACGTTATCGATGCGGGCAAGAACCTGAAAATCATCGGTCGTGCGGGCTTGAGCACGGAAAACATCGATATTGCCGCGGCATCCGAGCGAGGCATTATCGTATGCAACGTTCCCGACTCCAATATTACGTCGGTGGCGGAAATGACCATGTGCCTTATGCTTATGTGCGCGCGCAATGCTGCTCAGGCAAGCGCGAGCATGAGTCGCGGTCAGTGGAACCGCGAGCAATACACTGGCATTGAGCTGTATGGAAAAACCCTGCTTATCGTTGGTTTGGGCCGTTTCGGTGGGCTGGTTGCGCAGTATGCGCGCGCGTTCGGAATGAACGTTTTAGCGTATGATCCGTATTGCAGTTCCGATCGTGCGGCGCAATTGGGTGCAAAGCTGTGCGCTACGCTTGCCGAAGCGCTTCCGAAGGCAGATGTCATCTCCCTGCATTTGCCGAAGACCGTTGAGACAACCGGCATGATTGGGGCGGAAGAGTTTGCCGCAATGAAGACGGGCGTCATTCTTTTGAACGTTTCCTATGCGGGCACGTGCGATATGAAGGCGCTTGCCGATTTCGTGGCTGCGGGCAAAATCGCATCGGTTGGCATTGACGTTTACGATGAAGAGCCGTGCACGGATTCGCCGCTTTTGGAGTTCCCCCAGGTTGTGCTCACGCCGCACTTGGGTCCCGAAACACATGATGCCCACAACAGCTGCTCATCCCAGATTGCCGAGCACATTTATGCCGGTCTTTCGGGCTCGCTTGTTCCCACGGCGGTAAACCTTTCTCAGGTGCCTGCGGAAGTGGTCGATAGCGTTGGGCCCTACATTGTGGCGTGCGAAACGGCTGGTGCAATTTTGGGACACCTTGATGCCGCTATTCCGCGTTCTCTTACCGTGACTACCGCTGGCAAGCTTGCGAATTGCGATGCAACGGCGTTGGCGGCTGCATCGCTTAAAGGCTTGCTTTCCAGTCGCGAAGTTGAGCACATCACCACAGCAAACTACGAAGTCATGGCGCGTTGCCATGGCATTTCGGTTTCGTGTTGCAACGGTCTTTCGCGCCAGGGTTATTCGGCGCAAGTTGACATCGCGGCTGGTGATCAATGTGTGTCCATCGTAGTGCCCGACGGCGTGTCTTCTATGCGTCTTGTATCTTTCTTGGGCTATGACATTGATATCGTTCCTACGCGCAATTCCGTTATTTTCGAATATGTTGATGCGCCGGGCCGCATTGGCCTTATCGGTACGATTTTGGGCGCTGCGGGTGTGAACATCACCACCATGCAGATTGGCACGAAGCCCGCGGAGAAAACGGCGCTGGTATACTTGAACGTGGATGATAGGGTTTCCGAAGAAGTTATGTGCGATATTGCTCAGCATATCGACCTGATCAACAGCTGGCAGATTTCGCTGTAAGGGTCGCGCGGACTGCTTTGCGCATCGCAAAAACCGCTGAAAGCAGCGCCGTTGCCGCCGTGCTCGGACCGTTCACGTGCGTGGGCGTTAATTTCCGCATGTGAAGAACTTGTGCATTGAGCAAGAGCGTGTTAAACTGTTCAAGCACATGTGAAGAGTTGCGGTAAGCACCTTCGCACCATACTTTCGATTTTCAGAGAAAGTGGGCATTTGCCCGCTTTCTTTTTATATTAGGAGAAAAAGAGGGAGGGACCAGTGCTGACACATAAAGAACAATCGCTGCTTGATGCGCTTGCACCCTTGGCGCAACAACATGGCATTGAGATTGTTACCGTTGAGGTAACGGGCTCAAAGAAATCCCCGACCATTCGCGTGTATATCGACACCGATCACGGTGTTGGCTTCGACGAGCTTTCCGAGGCGCAAATGTGGATCAACGAGACCATGGAGCGCATCGACCCGTTCCCGGGGGCGTATATGTTGGAGGTTTCCTCGCCGGGAATCGACCGACCGCTACGAACCCCCGCGCATTTCAACCGCTTCGCCGGGCAAACGGCGGTGGTGAAAGCGTCGAAAGGCATCAATGGGCGCTCGCAGTTCACCGCGGTGATTGTGGGCGCGGATGACGAGAAGCTTACGCTTGATGATCAGGGAACTTCGATTGAGATTCCGTTTGAGCTTATTAAACGAGCCCATTTAAAGGGCGTTATTGATTTCAGCGAGAACAAGAAATAAAACGATTGAGAAGTAGCAAGGAAAGGAACTATTGTGGCAAATTCTGAATTGATCGAGGCTTTGCAGGCTTTGGCCCACGAGCGCAAGATCGATGAGCTGTATCTTATTGAGCGCTTGGAAGATTCTCTGGCAAAAAGCTACCAGCGCATCTTGGATCTGGAGTGGGACGCAAGCGTGACCATTGATCGCTCCACGGGCAAGATCTATGTGTACGAGATGGTTCCCACCGATGAGCCTGATGAAGAAGGCGAGTACCATGAGTTCGAGCCGCGCGATGTTACGCCGAACGATGTGAGCCGCATTGCCGCTCAGAACGCAAAGAGCGTTATTGCCTCCATTGTGCGCGACGCAGGTCGTCAGTCCATCTACCGCGAGTTCAAGAGCCGTCGTGGCGATTTGGTGACGGGTACCGTTTTGCAGGGCACGAACGACTTCACCATCATCAAAATTCGCGATGGCGTAGAGGCCGAACTGCCGCATTACGACCAGAAGAAATTCCCCACCGAGCGCAACGAGCGTCCGGCAAACGAGCATTATCGTCACAACCAGCGCCTGAAAGTGTTGATCATTGACGTGCGCGACCCCAACGCAGAAGAGCCGAAGGCGAAAGGCGAGCAGGGTCGTCCCTCTATCGTGGTTTCCCGTACGCACCCTGATTTGATTCGTCGCCTGTTCGAGATTGAAGTCCCAGAAATCTACGACGGACTGGTGGAAATCAAGTCCATTGCGCGTGAACCGGGCGAGCGCTCTAAGATTGCCGTGTATTCTCGTGAAGCGAACCTTGATCCCGTGGGCGCTTGCGTTGGCCCCAAGGGCAGCCGTGTTCGCATGGTGGTGGAAGAGCTGCGCAACGAGCGCGTTGATGTTATTCAGTGGAGCCCCGATCCGGCGGAATACGTTGCCAAGGCGCTTTCGCCTGCAAGGGTTTCTCGTGTTACCGTTGACGAGGAAAACAACTATGCAACCGTCATTGTTCCTGATGACCAGCTTTCTTTGGCCATTGGCAAAGCGGGCCAGAATGCTCGTTTGGCCGCGCGCCTGACCGGCTGGCACATTGACATCAAGAGCGCTTCTTACGCTGGCGAGCCGTTGCCTGCAACCGAGAACATGCTCATTGATGAAGATGATGAAGAGCAGGGCGGTTTCTGCGAATACGTGAGTAGCGATGGCGTTCGCTGCCGCAATCATGCGCGCCCCGGCAGCAGCTTCTGCGGCATTCACGCATCCGAGGCATAACGGGTATGGGCTTCGTAGGGCAGGCGAGCGCGCCGAAGCGCCAGCGCAGCTGCATTGGCTGCGCCCAGAAAAATCCCAAGCAGCAGCTGTACCGCATTGTGCGTACGCCCGAGGGTCGCATTGCGTTTGACAAAACCGGGCGTCTTGCCGGGCGCGGCGCGTATGTCTGCTCGCTTGAATGCTTCGAAAAGGCAGTCAAGCAGGGAAGATTGGCTCGCAGCTTGAAGTGCTCTATCGAAGCTGAATCCTACCAGAATGTCCGCGACGAGCTTTCCGCGCATCTTGCCGAAAGCTCCCCTGAAGAATAAGGAGGCAAGAATGCCTGGAATGCGTGTTCATGAACTAGCAAAAGAATTCAACATGTCAAGCAAAGAGATGCTTGATTTGCTGGCAGAGATGAATATCCCTGCCAAAACCCATGCGACTCCGTTGAAGGAAGAAAGCGTGGAGGAGGTCCGCAAGAAGCTTTCGCCCGAGATCAAGCAGCGCGCCGGCGAACTTGACGATGCCGAAGCAGCCGAGTTGGCGAAAAAGCAAGCGGAAGAAGAAGCGAAAAAGCAGGCCGAAGAGGCTAAGCGCCGCGCTGCCGTAGAGGCGGAGCGCAAGCTGCGCGAAGAAGAGCGCGCTCGTCGTGATGGCGCGTTGGAAAATGAGGAAGCCGCTGCCGAGAAGATGGAACATGCGCCCAGCAAGCAGGCTCCCAAGATTTCTGCGTTCCAGAGCCTGGCAGACCAGATTGAGGCCGAGCGTGCGCGCGTTGAGCGCGAAAAAGCCGAAGCGGAAGCACGTGCGCGCGCTGAAGCTGCCGCTGCCGAGGTAGCAAAGAAGCGTCGCGTAGAAGAGAGCTTGCGCAGCCGCGAGCAGCGTCATTCTTCTGCGAAAGCAACGGCCGAGCAGGCTCCGCAGCAGAAGAAGCCGAAGCGTGTTCCTACGGTAGCCACAACGAAGTCGTCGAATAAGTTTAGCTCGCTTCTTAATCAAATCGAGGCTGAGCAGCAGCGCATGCAGCACGATGCGAAGATGGAAAAAGAAAAGGCGAAAGCCGCTTCTTCGAAGGGCGCAAAGTCCAATCGTAATGCGTCGGGTGCATCTGATGAGACACCGGCCAAGAAGAAGGGCCGCAAGCGCGTAGCTGAGCCCCAGGTAGACGAGCTGGTGCAGGCTCCGCAGGAGGAAGGCCCCGATCGTTACGCGCAGATGGCCGTTCAGGCTGAAAAGCTGCAGCGCGATAAGGTGCTTGCCGAGGCGCGTGCCGCTGTTGCCGCTGCTTCCACGGAAGGCGAAGGCCGTCGTAAGAAGCGCAAGGAGAAGCGCGCGAAGGAAGCACGTGAGAAAGCCGAACAGCAGGCAATCGAGCGCGGCTTGGATCCCTCGCTTGTTCTGGACGAATCCGTTGTTGAGATTCCCCAGGGTGCAAGTGTTTCTAAGTTTGCCGAGCTTATTGGCGTGCAGCCGAACGAAGTCATCAAGCGTCTGTTCATGTTGGGTCAGGTGCTCACACTCACGCAGTCGATGAGCGATGATCTGATCGAACTCATTGCCGATGACTTGAACAAGAAATGCCGCGTGGTGTCTCCTGAAGAGGAATACGCGGTGGTTTATAACGATTCCGATGAAGATTTGAAGCCGCGTCCGCCCGTTGTTACCGTTATGGGTCATGTTGACCATGGCAAGACGTCTTTGCTTGACGCTATCCGCCATTCTGGCGTTGCGGCAGGCGAAGCAGGCGGCATTACGCAGCATATCGGTGCTTCGGTTGTCAACCTCATGGATCACCAGATTACGTTCATCGATACCCCTGGTCACGAGGCGTTTACCGCAATGCGCGCGCGTGGTGCACAGGTTACCGATGTTATTATTTTGGTTGTTGCAGCCGATGACGGCGTTATGCCGCAGACCATCGAAGCTATCAATCACGCGAAGGCCGCAAACGTGCCTATCGTCGTGGCGGTGAACAAGATCGACAAGGATGGCGCGAACCCCGAGCGCGTTCGTCAAGAGCTCACGCAGTACGGCATCATCCCCGAAGAGTGGGGCGGCGAAAACATGTTCGTCAATGTTTCTGCGAAGAAGCATCTGAATGTGGACGAGCTGTTGGAAACCGTTTTGCTGCAGGCCGATGTTTTGGGCTTGCGTGCGAATCCCGATGCGCTTGCATCCGGCTTCGTTATTGAGGCGAACTTGGATAAGGGTCGTGGCCCCGTTGCGACCGTTTTGGTGCAGCGTGGTACGCTCAAGCCGGGCGATACGGTGGTTGCCGGCACGTCGTACGGTCGTGTGCGCGCCCTGTTGAACCCGAAAGGCGATCACGTGAAGGCCGCGTATCCGTCTGACCCGGTTGAGATTTTGGGCCTGAACTCCGTTCCCACGGCGGGCGACGAATTCCGCGTGTTCGAAGACGAACGCGATGCCCGCAAGCTGGCGGAAGAGCGCGCGCTGCGTGCCCGTTTGGCAGAGCAGGAAACAAAGAGCCATATGTCGCTTGACGACCTGTTCAACCGCATTGAAGAGGGCAAGCAGACCGACTTGAACCTGATTATCAAGGCCGACGTTCAGGGCTCCATTGAAGCGCTGCGCGATGCCTTCGACAAGATGGATCAAAGCGAAGTCAAGATCAACATCGTGCATGCGGCCGTTGGCGGTATCACCGAGACCGACGTTACCTTGGCTGCGGCATCTGACGCCATCATCATTGGCTTTAACGTGCGTCCGACTGGTAAGTCGAAGCAGCAGGCCGAGAAGGAAAAAGTCGATATCCGCTTGTATCGCGTTATCTATCAGGCACTCGAGGATATCAACGCCGCACGCGTTGGCTTGCTTAAGCCGGATATCGTCGAAAAGGATACCGGTATTGCCGAAGTCCGCGATGTTTTCCGCGTTCCCAAGGTTGGCAACATTGCCGGATGCTATATTGTTGAAGGCGAGCTGAGTCGCGATGACCAGGTACGCGTGGTTCGCGACGGCACCGTTATCTTCGAAGGCGTTCTGTCTTCGTTGAAGCGCTTCAAGGACGACGTGAAGTCGGTCAAGCAGGGCTACGAATGCGGTATTGGCGTGAATGGCTATCAGGACATCAAGGTAGGCGACACCATCGAAGGCTTCCGCAACGTAGAAGTCGAGCGCACGGAGTAGCGCGCTTGCAAAGGCAGTAAAAGCGATCGAGAGGAGTTCCCATGAAGCAGAATTCGTCAAGTCGTAAATTGAACGCGCAGGCACAGGAAAATATTGCGAGCATTCTGCTGTTCGATATTTCCGACCCGCGCTTGAACCAGGTAACGATTACTGGTTGCGAAGTGAGTTTTGACCGCAGCGCTTGCAATGTGTTTTATGCGGCGCCCGTGGGTGAATACGAAGAAGCGCAAGCTGCGTTCGAGAAGGCGAAAGGCCGCATTCGTTCGCTTCTTGCTAAGCGTTTGACCTGGCGTGTTGCTCCGGAGCTTCGTTTCATCCTGGATACCAGCGTAGATGAGGCTCAGCGCATTGCCAATGCATTGGCAAAAGAGGAAACGCGTCCTGCGTATGTCCCGCAGGAAGAGGACGATATCTACAACGAGTAATTTTTGCTTGTTGAACAGGTTCGCAGAGTTACGATTGAGCAAGGGGCGTGGGCGTAAGGCCTGCGCCCCTTTGAGGATTTGCAGGTGATTTTGCATCGGCGCCAGGGCGGCGTTGGCGCAAATGTTGTGACGCGAATGCCTCAATGGAAGCTGCGAGAAGCAGCAAGAGTGGCGACAAAAAACAGTAAAGGATGATGCATGATGGCGCCCACACCCCAAACGAATGCCACGCTGGCGCAAATCGCCCAAGCGCTGCGCGAGTACGACAATTATATTATCGTGGGCCACGTAAGCCCCGATGGTGACTGCATTGGATCGCAGCTTGCGCTCAAGCATGCGTTGCATCGGCTGGGCAAGAAAGCGCAATGCGTGCTGGCAACGGATGCATCGAGCATCGATACGTCGTTGGGATTCCTACCGGGTGTACATGATATGGTGCCGGCGGCTGAGCTGCTTGAGCAGATGGTGGGCGCTTGCGAACCCACGGCGCCTACGGCAGCTGCAGATGAGGCTTCTCCGGTGATGGAGTCGTGCGTTATTGCGGTTGATGTCCCGAATCATGAGCGTATGGGCCAAGCTGCCGCATCGCTTCACAAGCACGCGGGTTTTACAATCACCCTGGACCATCATGTGAACAAAGAAGCAATTTCTGCGTTGAATTACGTTGATCCTGATGCAGCATCGAATACGCTCAACGTGTGGCAGCTTATAGGCGAGCTGGGCGTTGACCGCAGCGGAGACGTTGCTCTGTGCGCATTCACGGGCTTGGTCACCGATACGGGGCGTTTCCAATACCAAAATGCTAATCCGTTTGCGTTCCGTTGCGCTGCAGAGATGTTGGAATGTGGCGCCGACCTGGAGCTGGTCTGCACGCAGATTTTCCAGCGCCGCAGCATTGCTTCTTTGCAGCTGGAGAATCGCGCCGTTGCGCGCATGGAGCTTCTTTTGGGCGGTGCGCTTGCCGTGACGTATATCACGCTTGATGATTTCGCCCGCGTGGGTGCTACGAAAACCGATGCGGATAACATCGTGAATACGCTGCGCAGCATCGATGGCGTGCGCGTTGCTTGCACGCTGCGCGAAACCGAGGAAAACGTTCGCGGTAGCTTGCGCTCGAAAGACGGTACCGATATTGCCGCTTTTGCGTTCGAACATGGCGGCGGCGGTCATAAAGCTGCGGCCGGCATGACGCTTGATGGTGCTGTTGCAGATGTGTTTGACCAGGTAAAAGAAGAATTATGCGCATATTTGCAAGACATGTGGAAGGAACAGTAGTACGGTGAAACGGGGAGAATCGGGCCTTTCGCTGGTGGTGGGCGTTGATAAGCCATGCGGAATGAGCTCGCATGACGTTGTTTCGCGCTGCCGCAGGATTTTCGGTGAGAAGCGCGTGGGGCATGCGGGTACTCTTGATCCGCAGGCATCAGGCGTTCTTATTGTGTGCGTTGGACCTGCGACCAGGCTTGATAAGTATCTTGTTGGTCACGATAAAACGTATCTTGTTGATGTTGCGTTCGGCGCCGCTACGGAAACGGACGATAGGGAAGGTGCGGTTATCGAGCAAGCGGATGTTCCCGCGGTGGTGTTCGATCGAGAATTTGCCGCTTCGTACGTAAAGACGCTTTCCGGCAAGATCATGCAGGTTCCGCCGCTGTATTCCGCGCTTAAAAAGAATGGCAAGAAAGCGTGTGATGAGGCGCGCAAGGGAAATGCGGTAGAGCTTGAGCCGCGCGCGGTTGAAATTTACGACGTTGATTTTATCGACCTGTTGGCGCCCGATGAGACGTGCCCTTATACGCGTTGGCGCTTGGAAGTGAGCGTTTCGAAGGGGACGTATATTCGTTCCTTTGCGCGTGATTTAGGCAGATCGTTAGGTACGGTTGCCCACGTTGCCGAACTGCGCCGCACTCGTTCCGGCTGTCTTTCGGTGGACGATTGCGTGAGCCTTGAAACGTTAGAGCAGCTTTCTACGAAAAGCGCGCTTGATCCGCTGCCGCTTTTGGAGTGTCGCTTTGCCTACGTTGACGATGCGGCTCATGCGCGTCTTGCGAACGGTAACGCGCTGTTGCCATCCCAGGTCAGCCTTATGGAAGAGCCGTGCGATGCCGCGCAGCATCAGGGTAACTGCTGTTTTCCCACGTATCATGAAAGTACTGCGGCGCCGACCGACGGCGAGTATATTTCCGTTGTCTACGAGAATAAGCTCGCAGCGATCTATCGCTACAGCAGCACGGATG
>CAKTYF010000041.1 GCA_934631995.1 uncultured Eggerthellaceae bacterium | reverse complement strand
GCAAGCGACGCCATGCGCGTGTAACACGGGTCAATGACCACGAGTGTGCCCATTTCTTCCTTCGAGTACTCGCGCAAGAACTGCCAAAACGACGAATTATCGGAATCGGCTGGGTTCGTACCCCAAATGAACAGGCATTCCGTAAGCCCGGGTACAATATCGGCCTCCACCGTCCAACCAAACGTGATGACATCCATCCAGATGCGCGGGTTCCAGCAAATCTGCCCAATGCCCATGTTGTTCGGCGTGCCGAACAAGTTTAGGAAACGATGCAACGGCCAAAACGATGTATGCGGGCCGCCAATCATAGACGCAAGCGTTTCGGGGCCGTGTTTTTCCGCTAAATCCTGCAGGCGTGTGGCAATGTCATCGAGCGCTTCATCCCAGCTCACGCGCTGCCACGTGTTGCTGCCGCGGTCGCCCACGCGCTTCAAAGGGTAATTCACGCGATCGGGAGCATCGAGCGTTTGCAAGTTCATGCGCCAACGACGGCACCCCGCCAGCGTCTTCTCGCTGTACGGATACCGCGTGGGATCCACTTTCAAGTCAACAATGCGACCGTTCTCTACTGTGGCAAGAAAGCCGCAAAGATAGCCGCAGAAGTGACAGTTCGTGCGTTTGACCTGGCGGTTCAGTATTTCTTCCGCAGCGCTGCCAACCGCGGACACATCGCTTGCCGCGGCGTCAGTCACGTTAACCACCGTTGCATCAACGCCTTCACCGTCTGCGACGCATTCCTTGATATCGTCTGCTTCGCGCTCAATCATGTTATCTTGCTCCTGCATTTATTCATTCTCCATCGCGGACACTGCGTCTGACCCAGTGCCTGCCCCAGCATCCGCCGCAGCCGTACCCGCCGCAGCATCGCCGGCTTCGGCATCTGAGGCATTGCCAACACTTGCCGCATCCGCGGCGCCGCCCAGCGCCACGAACGCGCGGTTGCTTGCCTGCGCGCCCTCCTTGTGGGGCACGCCATCAAACAAGAACCGCAGCTTCATGTACATATCCGCATGCGCCCAATCAATGCGCCAATCATAAAGAAGCTCCAGGTAATGGAACACGGGCACCTCGTGCTGCGCCACCGTCAGCTGAAACGAGCAGCTCACGCACGGCGTGATAATGGCCGACGCACCTGCAGCGGCACTCTCGGAACCGCACAGTTGCGCACATTTGTCAGCCGCTTCGAACTTTCCCGCCGCACGCGGAAGCGATCCGCAACACACCGACTTGCGCCCATGATGCGCCGCCTCTACCACGGGAAGATTCTCCGCTAAAAGGCGCATGCCTTCCGCAAACTCTCCCATCTCGCGGTCGGGACAGGAATCGTGCGGACAAAACACCACGTTATCGGGTGCCTCCCCTTCGGGGTAGCCCAGCGCCGCCACGTTTTGCGCCACGTCAGGATCAATGCGATACCCCAAGCGCGCCAACTCTTGCGGCAACGCCACCACCTGGATGTCTTTCGTGGCGGGGTCGGCCGCACACGCGGTGCGCAACGCCACAACGCAGTTCGGACAAGCTGCCACCAGGCGTTTCACGCCTGCCGCCTTCAGATGATCGCGGAACTGCTGCTCGAAATGCGCGCGTAGCTCATCACCACCGGCCTCATACGACAAAATCTTCCCGCAGCACAAAAGCGAGATCCCCTGCACGCTTCCCGCTTGACGCAGCGTGTCATACACCGCCTGAACCAGGGGCAACCCGTAGTTGATAAAGCTGCAACCAGGGAAAAACACCGACTCGCACGGAATCGCGCCCGCAGACTTCTCCACATAATGGCTCTGCAGATACGGATACCCACATGCAACGGTTGCACCCGTAAGCACGTCTTCGAATGAATACGCGGTCTCCATCGGAACCTTCCCCTTTCCTTTTCATCACTCCAAAATCTACCAAATGCCCAGGTCATTTCCTAGATTTCGAGGTGATTCACCGTGAACGCCGCCTGCTCCGCAGCGCCAACAGCACCGCACAGGAGCCGCCCCGCAAAAGCACATGCCCGATTCTAGCAAAAAGGAGCCCGTCTCGCTGCGTGAGTCAGGCCCCTTTGAGTTAAGCCGAAAAACGTCTTAGTAGTTGTTCTCGCCGTCAGCCCACTTCGTCATGAATTCCGTACCGGGCTGCTTCAGACGGCTGAAGTACCTGGTCTCGCCAGGAATCTCCGCGCGGTCGTCGGTGAACACGATAAGGAAGCGAAGCAGCAAGCCGCCGCACAGAGCCAGCACAGCAGCGGGCGTGCTCATGCCAATGATGTTCAGCAGCAGCGGAAGCACCAGGCCGCAGCACACCATGCCCAGCCAGAACAGCGGAGCGTAGGAGCCGCGCACCCAGCGAGCAGCTGCGTCGTGAGCAACCTTGTTGCCCGCGCACATCAGCGACAGAACCAGCAGCAACAGCACGGTCAGTTCAGCAAGGATCAAAATGATGTCCAGCGTGTGCAACAGTTCGTGAATCTCAAGACCCACAAATGCAATGGCAGCCTGACCAAAGATGCCCACGTTCGGGTACAGACCCGTGAAGCCCAGGCACAGCATGGTGCAAGCGCATGCGGTGGACAGAGCGGAAACCGTGAACAGCACCGGCAGCGCCGGGGTTGCCCAGAAGGAGTGAGCCTTCAGGGTGGAGAACAGAATGCCGGTGTAGAGCATGATGCAGAAACCAGCAAGGCCGGCCAGCGCCAGGTTAAGCACGCGGAACGTGGCAAAGAAGCCTGCCAGCGGCGCAATCCATTCCCACGGCAGATAAGAAATCCACCAGAACAGGCCGAAGATCAACGCAACGCACAGCAAACGCGCGCCGTGGCCGATAACCGAGGTCATCGAGTTAAAGAACACGTACACGAACGCGTAGTGCTGACCCAACTCGAAAACCAGCAAGAAGCAGCCAACAGCCAGCCACACCAACGCAAAGAACGTCGGCCATGCCAGAGCGGAGCCAACCAAGGCTGCCTGCTCGGGCATAACAAAAAACGAAAGCACAGCGGCCAAGAAGAACATGCCGCCGCCCATACCACCAAGGAACAGATAGGTGGCAATGGGCCATTCCCAATAATGATGACGCATTAGAGCCTACCTCCCATGTCAGGTACGTAATAGATTTGCGGCTCGGTGCCCAAATCCTCCAGCAAGCGCTCCGTTTTCACGGAAGCGACAATCTTCGATACTTCAGAGTTCGGGTCGTCCAGGTCGCCGAAGATACGCGCCTTCTGATGGCACGTCTTCACGCAGTACGGCTGCGCATCGGGGTCAAGCTGACGCGCGTTGCGGCAGAACGTGCACTTGCGCACGAAGCGATGGAAGAACTCTTCGGTCTTGGATACATCGCGCATACCATAGGGGCAAGCGTTAACGCACACCTTGCAGGCCATGCACTTCTTGTAGTCAACCCAAACGGTGCCGTCTTCGTCCTGGATGCTTGCGCCGGTGGGGCAAGCGGGAACGCATGCGGGCTTTGCGCAGTGCTGGCACAGCATGGGGGTCCACTCGCGATGGACGTTGGGCCACGTGCCCTTAACGCCCTCGGTCAGAACCGGGTTGTAGATAATCTCAATCGGCAGTTTGTTCCACGTACGGCAGGCAACCGTGCAGGAATGACAACCGATGCAGCGACGCTTGTCGATGACCATAGCGTAACGGGTCATGTTAATTCCTTCCTACTCGATCGCTTCTAAGACAAGGGGTTGTAAGACATGTCGTACTTTGCGCCCGTTGCATCGTCTACCAGGCACTGACCTGCGGCATCGTAACGATAACCGTAGTTCGCATCGTGGTAAGCCATGGTTGCCGGATCCATCAACCAACCGCTGTTGGGATCATAGATGTAAGGCTTGTCGCCCAGGCGAGCGTAGCCTGCCTCCCTATCCCAGGTCAGGTTCTCAGGAACCGCATACGGAGCATCCTGATTCGGATACGTCTGAACGCCCGCGATTACGGGAGCCAGCTTGTTGTAGGACATGTCGTAGCGATCGCCCGTGGCATCGTCTACCAGGCACTGCGCGTTCGCATCGTAGCGATAGCAGTACGTTGCATCGTGGTAGCCCTTAGTGCGCGGGTTAATCAACCAGCCCGAAGCGTCCAACCTAAAGTGGTTGTCCTTGCGGTACAGCGAGTTGTTCTGCCATACCCACTCGTAGCCTTCCGGCACTTCGATTTCAGGCTGCGGCCATTCGAAGGGAACGTCCTCGCGCGCCTTGATGAAGTCGCTGGGCATACGATGCACGGCTTTCTTCACGTCCATGCTCTTCACAGGGTCGGAACCCGGGATAGAGAAGGCGTTGTCGGCAGCGGTGCGCTCGTTTTCTTCGGTGACCTTGTAGACCTTGCACATCAGGCCACGGTTGGCCCAAGAGCCGCCCATGGGGTCGCAGTGCTCGTCATCAACCGAGGTCAGAACGTTAACGTTGGACTCCAAGCAGCCGAACGGATTGTCCAGATCAGCGGAGCCATCGCGCTCGGGGAACCACCAGCCACGCGGTGCGAAGACCACGCGCGGGTCGCATACGGGCTCAACGTCGGCGCGCATCTTAATGCGGCCACGACGCGTTTCGAGCCAGCACCAGTCGCCCTGCTTGATGCCCAGCTTCTCGGCCAGCTCGGGGTTGATGCTGAAGTACGGATCCGGAGACAGGTAGCGAATTTCGGGCATGTTGAAATGCTCGGAGTGGTGATACGGCATGAAGCCGCCACCGGTGGTAAGCACAATGGGGTACTCGGCGGCCACTTCGGGGTCGTCGATTTCGTTCTCGGAGCAACCCAAGTAGGTGGGCATGCCCGGGTAACCCAACTCGCGCAGAATGGAGGAGTTGCACTCAACCTTGCCGGAAGGAGTCCAGAAGCCACCGTTCGTAATGAACTTGTTCTGGTGCAGCGGCGGATAGTACATGCGAATGTTCTCAACGAACTCATCCCACGAGCTCACCGGCAGGCCAATAGGCTGCATGATGGCGTAGTAGGCTTCTTCCTCGGTCTCCCAAGGCCAGTTCGCCGGATCCTGACCGCAGGCCAGACCCAGCTTGCGGAAGAACGTCATGTCGGTGTGACGGTCGTACTTCGGCTGGATTGCACGGCGGCCGCCCATGAGCGAGTCGGTAGCACCGTAGTGGGTCACGATAATCGGACGCTCCAGAGCGCCAGCTGCCGGGAATACGTAGTCGGCGAACAACGCAGTGGGGGTCATCCAGTAATCAACAACAACCAGGAATTCAACCTTCTTGATTGCCTGCAGGACCATCTTGGAGTCACCGTAGGACATCATGGGGTTGGTAGCGCAGTTGATCAGGGCGCGCACCGGGTACGGATCGCCGGTCAAAATTGCCTTGAACACGCTGGGGCCGTGTGCTTCGCAGAACCATTCTGCCGGAAGCGTTTTGCCCCACGTACGCTTAGCGTTGTCGGAAATCAGCTGATAGCCAGGCCAAGAAGCCAGCTTGAACTTGTTGGAGCCGATCTGCTTTGCCTTCTGCTCTTCGGGCAAAAGCTCGTTGAGTTCCAGCTCTTCGTCGGTCAGGTAGTTCAGTGCCGGACCAGGCATGCCGTCGCCACCGGGAACTTCCAGGTTGCCGCAGACGGCGCGGATCAAAGCCAGCGCATGAGAAGCGGTGGTCGAAGAACGACCCAGCTGGTCCCACGTGCAGCCCCACTGGATGCAGCCAGGGGTATTCTTGGCGTACAGGCGAGCTGCCTGCTTGATTTGGTCGGCAGACAGCCAGGTGATGGGCGCAGCCCAACGTGCGTTGTAAGGCTTCACGTGCTCTTTGAGCTCTTCGAAGCCGTCGCACCAAGTTGCCACGAAGTCTTTGTCGTACAAACGCTCCATGATGATGGTGTTCAACATGGCCAGCGCCAGGGCGGCGTCGGAACCAGGACGCAGCGGCAGCCACAGGTCGGCCTTTGCAGCGGTCTCAGAGTAGCGCGGGTCAACAACGATGGTCTTCATGCCATCGTGGCACAGATCCCAGTAACCGTGCATGGACGGCAGGCTGGAGGCGCCGGGGTTCATGCCCCACAGAATCAAGCAACGTGCACCGCCCAGGTCGGTTTCGAACGGAGACCAACCAGCAACGCAGGTTTCAGCCATGAACGTGGGGATCCAGCACAGAAGTGCATTGTGGAAACCGTTGGGCGTGCCGAACTGGTTCAGGAAGCGGCGACGCGCCCAGTCGTCGGTGCGGGTGGTACCGCCGGCGGAAGCAACAGCTTCTGCGCCGCTTTCGGCCTTGATCTGGTTGAGCTTTTCGGCAACCTCTTTGATAGCGGTGTCGTAGTCAACCTGCTCCCACTTGCCTTCGCCCTTTTCGCCTACGCGCTTAAGCACGTGATTCACGCGAGCGGGGTGATTGACGTGCTTCAGAGCGCTTGTGCCACGGCAGCAAAGGCCGCCCTGGTTGGAGTAATTCGGATCGCCTTCGATCTTAATTACGTCGCCATCTTTGACATAAGCGATGACGCCGCAGTTAGCATGGCAGAAATAGCAAAGCGACTTTACTACTTCAACACCCGGGGCATTGACATCCACCTCGGTGTCCATGCTAGGCTTTTTCACGATACGCTGAAAAAGCCCTTGCTTTTCACCTTTAGTCATCTACCTTTCCTCTTCTTCTCGCTTCTCTCGTTTTTTCCTATCACTTTTACGTGCCTGCGGAACGAGAAAATACCGCAAGCGAAACACGGTGTTCGCGGTTTACGCTGGGCTTATGTCGCAGCGGACTAAGCTTGCGCCGTTTCTGGCAATTTCATGCAGGCGCCTGCCGCATCAAGTTCGCACGCGTTTGCATGAAGCGCCTTGAAGTGAACAGGGTGCTCCAGGTGGTGGATTATATCT
Organism: uncultured Eggerthellaceae bacterium; assembly: GCA_934631995.1. Taxonomy (GTDB): domain Bacteria; phylum Actinomycetota; class Coriobacteriia; order Coriobacteriales; family Eggerthellaceae; genus CAKUOV01. The sequence goes on along the minus strand of CAKTYF010000041.1, from coordinate 9,927 downwards.
AATAGCCGCGATTCATGCAGGGGAAATGGGTTATCTGTGGAGAAATGCGCGATTTAAACGGGCAGCGGCGGACAAGCGGCGGCGATGCAGGCGGCCAGCGGCAGGGACAGCGGGAACGGCAGCAAGGTCGGACGCTCAATGGCGGCTGTGTGGGCGACCAGCGGCGGCGACGCAGGAGCGGCGGGGCAAGCGGCCAAAGGCGGCGGCGCGGGCAGGATGCCGATGGCGGCGGCGTGGGTTGCCAGCGGCGGCGACGCAAGGGCGGCGGCAAGCAGCCAGTGACGGCGGCACAAGAAACAAGCAGCGGGAATCCAAGAAGCACCCCGCGCAAAAGCGATATACTTCCAAGAAAAGAACAAGCGAAGACGAAGGAGCAAACTCGCGAGCCGCCAGCGCTGCTACGCGCGAGTACAGGCAGCACCGCAGAAAGGCAAGGTCAGCCATGAAAAAGCACATCTTCACGTTTATGGGGACCGGAGCCGGATGCGGCATTCCCGCTTTCTTCTGCGACTGCCCCGCTTGCCAAGAAGCACGCGAGAACCCCGCCATTCGCCGCGGTGACTGCGGCGTTATGGTGCGCGGAGCAGGCGCCCCCAGCGTGAGCGATGAACTACGCGCGCAGCTGGGACTTGCCGCGAGCGACACCTTCCCCGCCGGAACCAGCAGCGCGACCGCGAGCGGCACCTTCCCCACCTCCGCCGATGCCCTTTCCGCCGCCGAGACCTTCCCCGCCGGCACGCTGCTTATCGATACGCCGCCCGACACGCGTCATCAGCTCATCCGCGAGAACGTGCGCGCCGTTGACCAGCTGCTTTTCACGCATTGCCACTCCGATCACGTAAGCGGCCTGTGCGAAATGGAGTACATGATGCAGTTGCGCACGCGCCATGCCATTCCTACGTTCGGCAGCGCGCTTACGCTCAACGAGATCAACACCGAGTTCCACTACATGAGCTATGCGCTTGACGAGCACGTGGTGGAGCCGTTTGCCACCCACGAGTTCGACGGCGTGCGCTACACCGCTCTGCCGGTAACGCACGCAGCGGGAACATATGGCTATCTGATTGAAACCAACGAGACACGCCTGTTCTACGCAAGCGATACAGGACGCCTACCTGCGGGAACAGCCGAACGTGTACGCGGCGTTGACGTGCTTGCCATGGATGCAACATATTGGAAAGACTGCCCCGCGCCGCAAGCGCACCACAGCGTGCAAAGCTGCATTGAAGAGGGCTTTGAACTGGGTGCAAAGAAAATCTACCTCACGCATTTGGCCATGCATTACATGGAACCCATCACGCTGCGCGAACTCAACATCTACCTGGAGCAATATAACGGGCGCGTTCAAGCCGCCGCCGATGGCTTGAGCATTGCCATTTAGCTCACCAGCGACGACATCGACCCCTTCCGCGCCGGGTTTCGACGAATTGCCGCAACGATGCGGAGCGAGCGGCGGCGATCCGCTGTGATCCGCAAGGAAAACCGTAGAGCAATCAGACGCAGAACCGAAAAAGGCGGCGAAAAGAGGGTGCTTGTTGGAAAAACGGGGACAAACTCGGGCAAATCGACGATATTCGGTGGTCCGAGCCCCGACGAGCTTGCTTGACACGATGCTGGATTCTTGCTCTTGAATCGATGCATCTCTCTGAGCTGGGATTATGCGAAAAGCGATTTTCATTCGCTGCTTTCAGCCTCCCAGGAAGACCCGTCTTGCAGCCTCCAACCACCGAATATCGTCGATTTGCCCGAATCCGAGGGCGTTTTGACAACAAGGCGGACAAGCTATCGAATTTCAAAACAATGATGGCCGCTTCCAAGAAAGAAGACAGGCCATCGTTACGACTAATGTTGACGGATCGGAATCAGTGCTCTATTTAAGTTCATCAAGCCAGCTTTGAACATTCAATTAAATAATACGAACCATCCGTTTTCTTCATGTCAACAACAACCCGGCAATACGTGCGAACACTGGCGCCGTAAGAGTTATCAGCGTCCACATAACCATCTACTTGGTATCTATCATAACCAAGATGGCTGCTTCCAGCAATCTGAGCAAATTCGTATTCTTTAAAGGACCAGGGGTACTTTGCAGATTTGGGTGATTTCAGATTAGAGGAAACTTCCTTTTGGAATGCGGAGACAAGCCATCCTTGAACCTTTTCATCTATTATCTCCGTCTTCGAATCATCCAATTTAGGGGAGGGCGAATCAGTCGCTTTCCCGCTCACGGCCTTCTGATCTTCCTTGTATTCACGACTCGGCTCCTCACCTTCTTTCCTAATGGATTCAACAGCCAAGCTCATAGAGACAGAGTAGTCATCATATCGACTCGCTGGACTGACTAATAGGAACATAAGGACGCCGTTTCCGTCAGAGCACGCTATTTCTCTCGCAATAAACTTCCGATTAGCGTATGTATAGTTCAATGTCTCGTCCCGAACAGTAAACCCATTCACGTCCTTTAGCTCGTTCTTAATATTGTTTTTTATCTTCGAATCACTGGAGCTTAAGCCTTTAGTCATGCTGCTTATAGCTTCCATTACACGGGCATCGGTATATTCTTGAGTCTGAGCGCCATCAAAGCTCACATACGTTAGATTAAGAGAGGCATTTTGCGAGTAAGGCGAAACACTGCACTTCACATAGTTGTCGGTTACAGACTCAACTTTCCAAACAGTTGGTAAATCAAAAACAATTCCACCCATAGACATAGACTCAACATCCATTGAATCAGGTGTTTCGCCAAGTTCTGCAACGGCGAGCATCTCATCAAGTTCCTTCTGATGTTCCTCGGAAACCGTTAATCCGTACCGATTAACGAAAGCAGATACAATCTCTGCTCTTTTCTGGTAAACAGAGTCCCATTTATCTCTTTTTTCCCAATCGGAAAAGGAACTATAGCCAATCGTTTTCTGCTCATTTAGACATTCAACGTAGCTTTTGATAAGATCTTTTAAATCAGAGTCAATTGCTCTTTCGTTCTGCAGAGGCGTACACGCGTCTAGCTCTATCTGTATCGCCTGAGTAGTCGCTTTCTTTGCATCATCAACCGGTTTGTCGGCAAATTCCCAGCGCTCTTCAAGACCTTCGCTAATTATCGAAATTGCCTTATCGTTGTCTATGGTTGAGCAGCCCGTCATTGTCAGAAAAATAACAAACGCGGACAGGACCAGTATCAATGCAAAATGCAATGGAGCCCTGAAAGTCCCCCCCCCCTGAAAATCCGAGAGCCTTCTCTGTAGAAACCGACAACCTCCGTCTAATCATAAACTCCCCTTTCGTTACAATCAGCTTTATACGATTTCAGCGCGGGCAACCGCAGCCCCAATCTCATCAATCTATGCAAACACAACTCATCAAGATATTCAATACAGAGAAGAACAGATAAATCGACGGAACGAATTGGCGTCTGCCATAAGACGCGCTTTCGGCGGGATGTATTGGCGCGGCGGGAGAGCGAGCTGGCCTTCGCGCCGCGAGCCCGACCGAGCCGCAGGCGCCAAGCGCCAAGACACCCGCCCAAAGTGCGTCTTAAACGTAGAAGAGCATGTTGTTGTACGACGGCACCGGCCACACATCGCGGCTGGTGATGATCTCAAGCGCGTCAATCTCCTTGCGCAGATTCTCCATAGCAGGAACAACGTTCGCGGCATAGAAGTTGGCCTTGGCCTGGGGAATCCGAATCGCCTCGGCCTGCGCATGAATAGCAAGCAGCTCCTGCGTTGCAGCCGTCGCCTTCTTCAAGCCGCTTCCCAGCTGCGCCGCAAGAATCACGGACGTCTCGTTTTCCACATCAATGGCCTTAAGCGCGCTGGCCGCCTCGGCCGTTTCGCGCGCGAAACGCGTGATAGCCGGCAGGTACGTACGGCGCGCCATGCGCTCCATCACGCGAGCCTCAATGTTAAGCAACTTCGTGTATTTCTCCAGCTTGATTTCGTAACGGCTGCGCACCTCGGCCTCATCAAGCACATTGAATTCCGCGAACAGGTCAAACGTCTTCTGCTCAATCATGCACGGCAGCGCCTCTGCCGTGTTCTTATGATTCGCCAAGCCGCGACGCGCCGCTTCCTCTTCCCACTCGCGCGCATACCCATTGCCGTTGAAGATGATGCGCTCATGCGCACGCAGCGTATCTTTCACATACTGCAGCGCCTTTTCGCGCGCCTCCTTCAGAGAATAATCGTCCAGCGCGTCGGCGAAACGCTTCAGGCTTTTCGCCACGGCGGTGTTCAACACAGCGTTCGCGTCGGACAGGTTCACATTCGAACCGGGCATGCGGAACTCGAATTTGTTGCCCGTAAAGGCGAAGGGGCTCGTGCGGTTGCGATCGGATGTGTCCAGCAGGAAATTCGGAATAACATCCACGCCCAGGTCCATTTCCGTGCGCTCAACGCGGCTGTATTCCGCGTCGGACACCAGGGCCTCTACGACTTTGCCCAGCTCATCGCCAAGGTAGATGGACACAATCGCAGGGGGCGCCTCGTTGCCGCCCAGGCGATGGTCGTTGCCCGCCGACGCAATAACAGCGCGCAGCAGTTCCTGATAATCGTCAACCGCTTCTACAATCGCCGCCAAAAGCACCAGGAAGCGCAGATTGCCCATGGGGTTCTCGCCCGGATCAAGCAGGTTTTTCTTGCCCATGGAAAGCGACCAGTTGTTGTGTTTGCCGCTACCATTGATGCCCTCGAACGGCTTCTCGTGCAGCAGGCATGCCAGGCCGTGGTGGCTGGCCAGAAGGCGCATCTTCTCCATGGTGAGCAGGTTCTCGTCAATGCCGCGATTCGCGTTCGTGAAGATGGGCGCCAGCTCATGCTGCGCGGGCGCAACCTCGTTGTGCTTTGTGCGCGCGGAAATGCCCAGCGCCCACAGCTCATTGTCCAGCTCCTTCATGAATTCGTTCACGGTGGGACGAATGGAGCCGAAGTAATGTTCCTCAAGCTCTTGGCCCTTGCACGGCGCGCTTCCGAACAGCGTGCGTCCGGTCATCACCAGATCTTCACGTGCGGCGTAATCACGCTCGGGAATCAGGAAAAACTCCTGCTCGGCGCCAACCGTTACCGTGATGCGTTCGCCGCTGTTTTCGCCCAGCACGTCCAGCACGCGGCGCGTTTGCTCTTCAATGGCATGCATCGATCGCAAAAGCGGCGTCTTCTTGTCAAGCGCTTCGCCCGTGTAGCTGCAAAACGCCGTGGGAATGCACAGAACCTCATCTTTGATAAACGCGTACGACGTGGGATCCCAAGCCGTGTATCCGCGTGCTTCGAACGTGGCGCGCAAACCACCCGAGGGGAAGCTCGATGCATCAGGCTCGCCCTGGATCAGCTCTTTTCCCGAGAACTTCGCAATGGCGGAGCCATCTTCCTGCGGATCCAGGAATGCATCGTGCTTTTCCGATGTGGTGCCCGAAAGCGGCTGGAACCAATGCGTGTAATGGGTTGCACCGCGTTCCATGGCCCATTCTTTCATGGCCTGCGCCACGGCATTCGCAACGTCAATATTCAACGGCTCGCCATCATGGATGGTTTTGCGCAGTGCCTCGTACACATCGGGCGAAAGCGTCTTCTCCATGGCGCGCTGGTCGTAGACCATGGTGCCGTAAATTTCAGCAATCTTATTCATGGGGAAACTCCCTTTTCTTGCGCCGATGCGTCGCAGCAGGATGCATCAAGCACGCTCGGTGTCGCGCGGCGAATTGCGCGAACGCAGGTAACACTCCTATTTTACATGAAGCAGGCCACGACGCACACGCGTTTTATAGGCAAAAGCACGGACGGCGAAAGGTGGCAAGGAGACAGCGAAGCAGCCGCGGCGCGCGGGAGCAGGATTAGCAAACGCAAACTGCGTCGCTGCGCCCCATGTTGTTGAAAAGGGGCTCCGCATTCGAAGCTGTGGCAGACGCAAGCCCCACCCAGTGCCACGCACCCCGGGAAAGAAAAAGCCCCGCTCGAATGAGCAGGGCTTTTTCTTGGTGCAAATAAATCCCAGCAGCAAATTAACGCTTGGAGAACTGAGGACGCTTACGAGCTTTCTTCAGACCGTACTTCTTGCGCTCAACCACACGAGCGTCGCGCGTAAGGAAGCCAGCCTTCTTCAGCTCGGCGCGATATTCGCCAGCCTCAAGAAGCGCACGGGAGATGCCATGACGCAAAGCACCTGCCTGGCCAGAAATGCCACCGCCGTTGATACGAGCAATGACATCGAAGTGATCAACGGTGTCGGTAACCTTGAACGGGGTCAGAGCCATGTTCAGAAGAGCCTCACGACCGAAGTACTCCTTGCCATCGCGACCGTTAACGGTAACCTTACCGGTGCCCGGAACAAGGCGAACACGAGCGACAGCGTTCTTACGACGACCGGTGCCGTAATACAATGCTTCACCTGCCATGATTAACCCTCCAACTCAATCTTACGGGGCTTCTGGGCTGCATGCGGATGCTCAGAACCAGTGTAAACCTTCAACTTCTTGCCCATTGCACGGCCAAGCGTGTTCTTGGGGAGCATGCCCTTAACAGCGTGCTCAATAACGCGCTCGGGATGCTTCTGCATGGCCTCGGCGAACGTCTCGCACTTCAGACCACCGGGATAACCGCTGTGGCGGTAGTATTCCTTGGAAGAAGCCTTGGTGCCCGTAACCCTGATCTTGTCGGCGTTGAGAATGATGACGAAGTCACCCGTGTCAACATGCGGGGTGTACTGCGGCTTGTGCTTACCCTTGAGAAGCTGTGCAGCCTTGGTAGCAACGCGGCCAAGGACCTGATCCTCGGCATCGATAACCAGCCATTCGCGCTCAACTTCAAGCGGCTTTGCCTGATACGTTTTCACTTTAAATCCTCCACTAACTGTGATTCGCCTGTTGAAGCTACAGGCGAAAGGTGTTTGTCTTCAAAAGTGCAAGTCTTACGGACGATGGTTTCCTACGCCATCTTACGCTGCCTCCGGCCTGGACTCCCTTGGCAAAACGCTCCGAGTTACCCTGCAATACGGGGCTTTTGAAAGCGAACTTTTGTATTTTATAAAGGCCCGTGCGGAAAGTCAACGACAAAACAGAAAACTCAACTTCACCCACGTTTATGACGGCGCACAACGAGTTTCTCTTTTCTACCATTTATGACACTGCGGAAACATTCCACGCAAACAGAATGCATTGTAAGAAGACGATATAAACAGGGCACAATAAATTGGAGACCCCCTGTTGCATAACTTTCTATGGATTAAACCGACAAGGGAAGATGTCTATTCAGCCGCAGCCGCAACATCACACCCATGGTAAGGGCTCTTGTAATCAATGCTACCGCTCTCGTAAGTCTGGAGGTATACACAAGCTCGCCGACAACCACGCTTAACATCATGACCAGAAAAACGTGGTGCCGCAGCGCTAAGCCGCGACCCTAAGCCGCAGCGCTAAGCCGCGATGCCACGCCCACACAGCGTCACACCTATACGGCATTGCGCCTGCACAGCACAATCGCTTTTTCCAGGGCATCAATGCAAAGATCAATCTCCTCAAATGAATTGTAAAATGCAGGTGAAATACGCGTAACACGCTCTATATCGTACGCCTCGCTTAGAAGCGGCTGCGCACATTGCGTGCCCGACCTAACAGCTACACCCATCGCATCCATAAGAGTAGACAAATCAAACGAATGCACCCCTTCAACGGAAAATGAAATGCAACCGGCTCGCTGGCGTGGCAAGCCAAGAATCCGAACAAGGGGAACGCTGGATAGGGCCTGTTGGGCGTAATCAATTAGTGCATGCTCGTACTGGCAGATATCGTCTCTTCCAATACGCTCAATGAATTCAAGCGCAGTATTCAGCCCAATGGCCCCTACGTAATTAGGAGTGCCCGCTTCGAACTTAATCGGCGCACGTTCAAAGCTTGTCGCTGCTGCACGTACGGTGTCAACCATTTCTCCACCAAAAGCGGTAGGAGGAAGCTCATCAAGCAGCTCCTTTTTCCCGTAAAGAACGCCAATGCCCGTTGGTCCTAAAGTTTTGTGACCAGAAAAAGCCAAAAAGTCGCAATCAAGATCTTGCACGTCTATCCGTTCATGGCGGATGCTCTGTGCTGCATCAACAAGCACTTTCGCGCCATGGCGGTGCGCGCAGGCAACAATACTTTTAATCGGGCTAACGGTGCCCAGCACATTAGAGACATGCGCTACGGCAATTAAATTGATAGGGTAACTGCTAAGCAACGCTTCAAGAGAATCAAGTTCAATATCGCCATTGTCGTCAAGCGGTATAACGTAAAAATTGCCATCTAGGCGTTTGGCATGCTGCTGCCAGGGAACAAAATTCGAATGGTGCTCTAAGGCGCTTGCTGCTACGCAATAATTCTCGGGGTGGGCGTAGGCCCAGGCCTGCGCGACAACATTAATAGAGTCCGTTGTTCCTCTAGTGAAAACGATACAATCTGCAGACGGCGCATTAAGATAGCGAGCCACGCCTTCACGGGCGTTCTCGTAGGCGATAGTCGATTTATTGCTAAGCGTATGCGTGGCACGATGCACATTCGCGTTGTCGTGCTGATAATGCTGCAAAATCCTTTCGACTACGCATGAAGGCGTTTGCGTGGTGGCCGCGTTATCAAGATATATAAGCCGCTTCCCATTAACTGTCTCATTAAGTATGGGAAACTCTTCAAAAAAATTGGAGGGGAATTGAATTGAACTCTGTCCGTTGGCCATGTCTTCGTCTCGTTTCTTAAGAATTGCTGCCTCGCTTGCGTTTTTACACGCCCGCCCGTTTGCCGGTCAAACGAGCGGGCTTCATGCTAGGCTTTGAGCTAGGTTTTGCGTTAGCCAAGCGCATTCGATATTCGCTTATTTAGACATGCTCTTTTGCAAATTGTCGAATTGCCTTTACGATAGACTCTATTCCGCTCCTTCGCGAAGCAGTGAAAGTAGCCATAAGATCCGCTTTCTCAAGAAAGAACAAGTCCGCGTTAGCCACGGCGTAAAGCACTTGCCCATCTAAAACGTTGATGAGCAGATGGAGAATGCCTCGAACAATAAGCGTATCGGAATCGGCTTTAAGCGAAATATTCCCATTGCATGCTTCCATGACAAGCCAAGCGCGAGATTGACATCCTTTTGCTAAATTATCTTCGGTTTTGAGTTCTTCGGAAAGATGAGGGAGGCTTGCTGCGAACTCAATGAGATATTCATACTGGGAAAAAGGGTCGCCTATCGACAGGAAATCCTCAACGATGTCTTCCTGTAGCTTGTCAATAGAAGGTATGGGTTTCGAACCAACAATTTCTTCGGTTGTGCCGTTCATAGCCGTTTCTCCTCGTAGTTCAGGCGTACTCTCACAAGATGCCGCCCTTCTCCGCAAACCGCAGAAGGGCAAGACCCTGTGCTACACGGTTTCTATCACTTGGAATCAAGGTGGGGCCAGAGGGTTTTTGCTGCATCCTCAATGGTTTCTATTGCCATAAGTTCTTGCAGCGAAAGGCGGACATCAAATGATTTCTGGATTTTTACGAGCAGAAGCGTTCTCTTCACGTCGGAGGATGTTGCCCCCTCACAATTTTCCCCTGCTTCATAATCGGCAACCAGATCCTTAGAAACCTTCAGTGCCTTGCTCACGCTTATCTGAGCTAAATCATCTAAATTGTCCGTCTCTTCCAAGTCAGAAACCGACAAAGCAAATTTCTTCATCACGAAGGCGCGCAAATGCTCAAGAAAAAAGGGGTAAGTAAGCGCCGCTTCACCAAGGATAAGTGCAACTTCCGTCTCTGCTTCGGCTTCTTTTCTTAAGATGCTTTCTCGCGACATAGCACGCCTTTCGCTTCTGATTCTATTTGAAGGATGTCTTATTCAACAACAAGGGGTTCAACGCCAATCGCGTCGGCAAGCGCGATAAGCTCTTTGGTGTAGTCGCCATACACCAAGGCAACATGGATGCCCACTTCGCACTGGG
>CAKTYF010000040.1 GCA_934631995.1 uncultured Eggerthellaceae bacterium | reverse complement strand
TGGAGGGAAAAGGGGAGTACTTAATTGGGTGCGGCCATAAAGACGAGGCTCCGAAAATTACTGTCGACAGCCCGGTTCCCTTCTGCATCGAAGCATTGATAAAAAAGCTTGAAGATAAAGATATCGAGATGGTTCCGGGGTCCGGTGGCAGGGAAAAGCAAGGACCATATCACGGTAAACTGACCCGCTTCGTGCAACGCTTGGGAACTCGGGTGGGGGACAAGCGCCTGAACTTTATGTTTTCGAACAACCCCGCTTTAACTGATTACGATTATGCAGCGGCGATGGTTGATAATCTGATGAAGCCTCGTGGCGCCGAGGCGGGGGTTAAAGTCATCGACTTTTCTGAGGTTCCATCAGATATTTTGCCTTTGATTACCTCTGTTCTTGCTCGCCTGGTCTTTACGGTGCAGCAATGGACCGATTTGGACCGAAGGCACCCTATTGCTCTGTTCTGCGATGAAGCCCATCTTTACATTCCTGCTGACACCACTGAGGTGATGGGGGTTTCTGCTCGATCTTCGTTTCAGCGCATTGCCAAAGAGGGGCGCAAATATGGTGTTGGGCTTGTTGTAATTTCCCAACGTCCCCATGAGGTCGATAAAACCGTTTTGAGTCAATGCAACAATTTCTTATCAATGCGGCTTACCAATGTCGACGACCAGAACACAATTAAACGTCTTTTCCCCGATAACCTTGGAGATTTGGCATCTGTGTTGCCTGTCCTGAATACAGGAGAGGTCGTGGCGGTAGGCGATGCGTGCGTGCTTCCCTCGCGAATTCTCGTTGAGGAGCCCGACCACAAGCCGATTAGCGCAACCGTTGACTTTTGGACCACGTGGTCTTCTGAGGCTGCGTCTCCCGACTATTCTTCTTCGATAAAGGCTTTGCGCTTGCAAAGCAGATGACAGGCGAGCGGCGGACAATAGGTTCGATGATGCCGAATTTCTTGCCTTCATCTGAGTATATTGTCGGCCCGAGCGTCGTGTGCCGCTCGGGCCGACCCTTCGAATGGGTTCAAGGTCAAGCGCTTCATTATCTTATCTCCTTGCGGTCGTTGTACCACTCATCAGATTCCACTACCTTGTTAAGCATTTGAAGGTGCAGGTCAAGGTAGCGAATGCACAGGTGTCCGCATTCGAGCAGCATGGAGTTGATCTCTTCGTTTGGCTCCATGCCGAAGTTAAAGCCTACTTCGAAGTCATCGCCGGCAACTGCCATTGCGACAACGACTTCGAATGAGTAGTGGGTGAGGCCTGAGGCCATGTCATAGCTTTCCGCAATGGTTGGGTTAAGTTGGCACAGTAGGCTTTTCAGCCTTCCGTCTGTAAGCTTCTTCCCTTTTCGGTCTTTCAGCTTGTCAATGCGCCCATTGCTGAAGAACGTTTGGAGAAATAAATCCACATCATCACAGACAAATAGAGCGAAAGTTCTCATGCATGCTCCGATTTGTGCTCTAAGGAGCTGTGCCGCGCAAACGAAGTTGCGCGATTCAAGCATCGGAATCATGCCGTCAATAAGACGTATGCAATATTCGCAGGAAACGGCCAGATAAAGATCCCATTCCGTGAAATCCCCGTTCATAAAAGGTATGACGGAATCCTTTTCTGCTTTTCGACGCTTCTTGAGCTCGTCTATGATTTTCGAGATATTCTCGGAGTATTGGGCATTCGACACGAAATGGGGGTCTTTTGTTCGATTCTTCAAAACTCACCTCGATTCGTTTAGAGATTGGATGCTCTTGATGGGGCAACGAGTGCGATGTTGTCGAGGGGGCAGTCATTCCACAGCAACAACATCAGTCGCACAACCTTGCGACCTCAGCCCCGCATTCTGCGCACCGACCCTCGATGAGCACGCAGCCGTGGCGCATGCGCAGCGTGTAGCCGGGCGCCAACTCCGTCGTGCCGCAGTTATGGCAGAACGCGTTGGCGAGCAGCAGCTTGCGAATATGCTCGGGGATCTTTCTCCACTCCCGCAACGCCTCAATCTCCGTGACGCCTTTGCAGCGGCGGAACTCGTCTTCCTCCATCTCCTCGGCGACGAACCTGGCGATCGTCTCCTCGCTTACGCCGTCGGCCCTCATCTGCCGGGCCATCTCCTCGTATTTTGGCTCCATGCTCACTCGCTTTCTCGATATCCTCAAATGCCTCCGTTCTGCTGCGGCCGGATGGCGGTCCGGCAGCAGACCCGCGGTACCCGACAGCAGCCTGATAGTGTCGGGTACTATAAGGCGCAGCGCACAGCAAGTGTGCCTTTCTGGCTGCGTCATGACGGTTCTCTTTTCAGCCTATTGTACTCGCTGGTGGTGACCAGGCCCTCGACGCGCGCCTGCTTGGCGGCCTCGAGGAGCCGGGCGGACATCGCCGAGCCGGTGCAGCACTCTATGGCGTCTGCCACACACTGGGAGGGGATGCCCTCGTAGGACGTGGTGCGCTCGCCCTTGGGTGTGGACATGGGCTCCACCCAGGAGGGGAGCCTTCGTCACACCTGTTTCGGCGTTGCGACCTCGATTGCGCGCGGGTCAACCAGCGCCAGGCTGTGCATGGAGAACACGGACTCGCCACGAGCTAAGCCGGTATTGCTCGTTGACGCATTAAAGCCTCGCGATTCATTTAGATTTACCGTTTCGCTAAAACGCTGGGTTTGTGTATGTTTCGACGTTGATGCGAACAATCGTCCCATTGGGAATCTGTCCCAATGGGACGATTTCCTATCCGATTTAAAGGCAGCTTTTCGGAGCCGGTTCATCGCTAATGGCGATCGGCATGGGTTGTAAAAGCTTTGAGGTCCAAACTCCAGAAGGCAGATAGTTTAACTACCTAGTCAGAGTATTTCTGCAGGTAATCTTGTTTTTTCGTCTTGACAGAAGGGATGAGCGTCGTGGGTCCGCGCCCCGCGTTGCCGACTGAGGTTGCGACCTATAATGACTACCAGCGTCAGAGGTTGCTGATCAAGCCCGGTCTCACTTGCTATTGGCAGACGCGCCGCAACCGTGACTCCATCACATTCGACGAGTGGGTCGACCTCGATTTGTGGAAGGTGGTTTCATTCGGTCCGCTGATGCCGTCTCAGTGCGATAAAGCTGGTACCGTCAATGGTTTCGTGCAAATTGTCTGAAGTAGAGCAATAATTGCGGGATTCGTCATCAGGATTTTTAGCGCAAAAACCGCCGCGTCTTAACAGACTGATTTTCTTCTGCCACAATCCTCCCATCGTGAACCGATAGGAGGATTTTTATGAACCTGGAAGCGCATAGGGCCATGCGCAGGGAGCAGATCGAGCGCTGGCTGACCGCCGACTGTTCGGTGCTGTTGTTCATTGGCAACGATTATTCTGGCCATTTTTTCTGGACATTTAATCTGTCCACAATCTGGTCAAAACGGAAATGGTGTCACGAAAAATGTCACGAAAGCGGCTTGTTCTAGGGGGTGTGTTGTCTGAATGACCGGATACCTTATTTTTATGCATCAATATTGTGAATACTTGTAAAGTAATTTGTTGCGGAATAGAATACAGGCATGGAAAAATTTGACGACATATTGCTGGAACGGTTCGACGAGGGACGGCCCATCCTCGTCGGGGACATTCTGTCCCTGTTTCCCGAGGTCTCACGCGTCACCGTGTACCAGAACATCGACGCCGCGATCTCAAGAGGGTCGCTGGAACGGTACGAACGCGGGGTCTACTACATTCCCCGCCAGGGCCTATTCGGCAAGGTGCCCCTGTCCGCCGAGTCCGTCGTGGAACGCAAGTTCATCGCGCGCGGCGACGAGGTGTTCGGGTACTACTCGGGTCTGACCCTAGAGAACCGCGCCGGCCTGTCCGAGCAGGTTCCCGCTGTGCTGGAGATCACGACTAACGCAGCGTCGAAGAGGGTGAGGAGCCTTGGTCCCTCTGGCGGATGGAAGGATGTCGTTATCCGGAAGCCCAGGTGCGAGGTGACGGCGGAGAACGTCGACGTGCTCAGGTTTCTCGACGCAGTTACGGCGCTGTCCCCGAAAAAGATGGGCAAAGCTGCCCTTCGCAACTTGGGCGAACTAGCTTGTAAGGCCGGTCGAGACCGTGCTTTCGCCTACGCCGCCTACTACCCTGCGAAGACCTCGAAGAGGCTGATAGAGAGCGAGGCGCTCGGTGTATTTGCATGATGATGTAGCTCTATTCGAAGAGGCGCTGCTCGGCGCGGCTGCAGAGTTCTTGATGAGCGAGGAGTTCATCGCCAAAGACTACTGGGCGATGACGATTCTCGCCGAGGTCATGAAACGCAGTGAGATCCTCGTGTTCAAAGGCGGGACGTGCCTGTCGAAGTGCTACGGCGCGATAAACCGCTTCTCCGAGGACGTCGATCTGGGAATCCCGTTTGAGCATGCGACCGAGGGCATGCGCCGTGGCATAAAGCGCGCGGTCGTCGAGTCGGCTGACGCCCTCGGCATTGAGGTATCCAATCTGTCGGAGACCAGGAGCCGCAGGGAGTACAACCGCTACGACATCGCCCTTGGAGGAACGGCACGGTCGCTGATCCTCGAGACGGCCGTGATGACGCCTGCCTCGCCCTATAACATCAGGCCGGTGCAGAGCTTCACCGGTTCTTTCGTGGAAGCACGGGATGCAAACCTGGCCAAAGAGCTCGACCTCTTGTCGTTTGAAGTGAGGGCCAACTCGCTCGAGCGCACGTTCGCGGACAAGGTGTTCGCTATCTGCGACTACTACATGTCCGGCGACATCCCCGCCCGCCAGTCCAGGCACATCTACGACCTGCACAAGCTTCTCGGCATGGTTTCGCTGGACGACGAGATGCAATCCCTCATTGATACCGTGAGGGCCCAGAGGATCGGCGGCTACGGGAACCCGTCAGCAGATGGTGGTGTCGACCTGTCAGCCGTCCTTGAGGAAATCGTCGTGAAAGAGTCGTACAGGTCCGACTACGAGCGAGTCACGATGCCTCTGTTGTATGAGGACGTTACCTACGACGAGGCGGTGTCTGCCTTGCGGGAGATAGCGGCGTTCCTGGCGTATGAGGCTGAATAACACAAACGGAAAGAAAATTGAGGATTGAGGGATGGTGAACAAAATGGAGGCAAATTCCAATCAAATCGATGCCGAGAACGCGGACGAGCATGACGACGTGCCTGCTGTCATGATTCGTCTCGAAGATAGCGAGTGACCTGTATCGTTTTCTCGGACACGCATGCTAGAGGAATCCGAATCCCTTAGAATGCAACCAGACGACGAGAAATGCCATGCCGAATCCAGCCGCCAAATACACCGACGAGTTCAGGCGCGAGACCGCCGACTACATCATCTCGACGGGCATGAATCTGAACGTCCGTATCCATCGTCCGAGCACGCGGCCGAGTTAGAGCAGAGGGCCGTGGAGCTGTGTTCGGCCTTGATATCGCTTGGGTCCGCAGGATATTCTTTCGAAAATGAAGTGTGATTACCCTCGAAAATCGTGTATGATATTCCTCGAAAACAAAGTGTTCCCACTTCAAATAAGGAGGCTAGGCCATGGTCGTATATGGAACCGAAAAGCCCCAGGCGTATCGCCCGCGTCTCGTCGACGAACGCTTGCAGAGGCTGCTCTCCATCTTCGGCGCAGTCGAGATTCGCGGTACCAAGTGGTGCGGCAAGTCCTGGGCGGCGCTGGCGTTCGGCGAGAGCGTCGTGCATCTTGACGACCCAAACGTCAAGGCGCTGGCCGAGGCCGACCCCGCGCTGGCGCTGCGGGGGGCACGCCCTCACGTCGTCGACGAGTGGCAAGAGGTCCCCTCCACCTGGGATGCCACGCGCCGCGCGGTCGACGCGGCCGGCGGCGAACATGGCCTGTTCATTCTCACGGGCTCTTCCACCCCGGCTAAGGACGTCGTCACCCACAGCGGCGCCGGGCGCATCGCCCGCGTGGACATGAGCACCATGACGCTGTGGGAGCGCAGCCTGTCCACGGGTTCGGTGTCGCTGTCCGGACTATTCGAAGGCGCGTTCGACCCGTCGGCATGCGAAACGTCGCTGGCGCCTTTGGCCGATGCCATATGCTGCGGTGGCTGGCCCGCCCTCGTCGGGGCCGATGCCCAGACGGCCGCAGAGGTTGTCGACCAGTACCTCGATGCCATGTTCGAGGTCAGCGTCCCCAAAAAGGGCGGAACGCCCGATATGGCGCGGCGTATCGTGAGTTCGCTCGCGCGCAACGTCGCCACGGCCGCCACCCTGCAGACCATCGCCCAGGACGCCTCGCTGGGAGATGAGGCGGGGGCGCCGGCAGCGTCCACCGTCACCTCCTATTTGAACATGCTCGAGGGCATGTACGTCATCGAGGGTCTGCACGGCTGGGATGCCCCTGTAAGGGCCAAGTCGCGTCTGCGCACCAAGCCAAAACGCTACTTCGCCGACCCGTCCATCCCTGCCGCCGCGCTCGGCATGGGGCCGGAGAGGCTGCTCTCCGACGGGCAGACCTTCGGCCTCCTCTTCGAGTCGCTGTGCGTCCACGACCTGCGGGCCTATACCGCGTGCCTGCCGGGTGCCCACCCCGGATCGCTTCGCTACTACGGCGATTCGGACGGACTGGAGGTCGACGTCGTCATCGAGCTTCGCGACGGTCGCTGGGCGGCGCTGGAGATCAAGCTCGGCGAGGCCAAGGTGCCCGACGGCATCAGGAACATCGAGCGCTTGCGCGAAAAGGTCGCCTCCAACCCGGCGGCTCGCAACCCCAAGCCCGAGTTTTGCGCCGTCGTCACCGCGACGTCTCCCTTCTGTCGCTACGACGCAGCCCATGACGTCTACGTTTTCCCTATCACCGCCTTGCGGCCGTAAGCGCAGTCGTCGACCCGAATGAAAACAGGGGGCGGAGGTGTGTTTGCTGCGATAAGACTCGACACGCGGGGATGTGGGCAAATCGCTTGCCCACATCCCCGTTTTCTTAAGGTCAACGTCTCTTTTCAACGTCGACAGGACACTGATCTGGCACATTGTCGAGAAGATGCTGGCGCATGAAGGCCTGTGCCTGGATGCCGTGATGCACTGAGAGCGTCATCAACCTGTGTTGCCAAAATACGCTGTATCCTTGGCCTGAAGGTTTCAAGATAGGGCAAACTTCTTTGTGCAATTGTCCCGGAGACGTAGCGCTACGCCAATTCGTATCGCAAGGTGCGGCCTCCGCCGAGCCTTGCGATTTGCCCCTTGTCCACCATCTCCTTCAATATGCGACCGGCCGTGGATTGACTGACCCCGAGCAGCGCCTGCGTTTCCCTTCGGGTAATTGAGTGGTGTTCCGCCAAGAACCGCAGAATCTCGTCCTCTCGGGAACAAGAAGCAACAGGTGCCTTTTTGCTGGTTGCTGCTGGCCTTTTTGCTTTCGTTGCTGTGAAGTTCACGTTGGGTAGGACGATTTTGAATGCGTTGCTCGTGGTCATGATTTGTGGCTGAGAGGCCGCTCCCGCGTAAGCTCCCATGATCTTCCTCATCCCCGTGCCGTACGCCTCAATGAGCTGCAGGCGGTAGAAGACGTTGGCCAGATGAGGGTTTCGGCAGGCGGAGACGCCCATCATCAGATCCTCCAGCTCCAAGCCGGGTAAAAGGCCGCCGACGGACACGAATTCGATTCTGTCGTCGTAGATGCTGATCAGCGTGCTGGCGCGGAAGGAGTAGTCCCTGTGCACGAGCGAGTTCAACAGGGCCTCGCGCACGGCGACCTCTGGGTAATCTCTGGTGTCGATGCGCAGCAGCTTTTGGAAAGCAGCATGGGTCTGGTTGTGGAAGTCGATGTAGTCGTAGGCCTCGCCGAGCTGCCGCATAAGGGATCCGGAGAATTCCCGGCGGTCCTTGAACACGCTTTGGTCCGTCCCCTCGAAAACGGCCGCCTTGACGGTGTGGGGACATTGATCGGACAGGAGCAGGCCGAGGTTCGTGTAAAGGCCGTCCGGCGAAATAATCTTCAGGGTTTGCATCTGCGGCGAGCCGAAGGGGATATTTCGAGTTTCGAATTCCCCTTTCGTCGACTTGAATGTTAGTTTTTGATTGAGGGAGCGCATGTCCTCAAAGCTGTCGCCGTCGGTCTCCTTGATCATCTGCCGGATGGCCGCATCGGTTGCTGGGACGGAGGAGTGCCCCTGCCGCACATAGACGCCCTCGGGGCGTAAGCCCTTCTTCGCCAGGTAGTAGGGGCGGTTCGTGCCGCGCTGGACCTTGACAGCAATGACCGCTTTCCCGTCGCAGTCGAGCGTTTCGTAGCGGACGAACATGGTGACGTCTGGTTTCACGGCGTCTCGCACCATGTTGGAGACCTGCAGGGCGCACTCGTCGACGTCTTCGACGCCCAGCACGGTGCCGTCGTCGGCGACGCCCACGTAGACCGTTCCGCCGTTGCAGTTCGCGAAGGCGACAATCTCCTTCTTGATGCCGTCCTGCGCAACGGCCTTCAACTCGACTGTCTCTGTTTCCTGGAATTTCATGCTGCCCGCCTTTCAATTTTATTCTGCCCATATTCTAACCATTTTTCTAACCATGATGGTTAGAATGGTTAGAATTGATTCGAATCAAGGGAGTGGTTGTGCGTAAGTAGCAAGTGCGGCCCTGACGCCGCTGCGCCGAGACACAGGAGATTGCCCGATACGCCCAAGTGCGGATTTTCCCGTCAGACCTGGCTGAATGGCACGCCGGGGATATTTGAGACTTGGCGAGAATCCGTGCTTTTGCGGCGGTTGGCCCCGACTAGAGACTTCATTAGCCGGCTTCGGTCGTCAAAGTTCATGTGACTTCCCGCCGCTTATAAAGAATCATCCTATTGGAAATTCGCCCCAATTGGAGCCCGCTGCTGTTCTTCCAGAATCCAAGTTTTGCCCGAAGCTTCGCCGCTGAAAACAGTGGCCTATGTCAAGATTTCGGACACAGAAAGCTTGAGGATTGCTCCATTAATTGGAGGCGAGCTCCGTCAGAGCAGATATGTTCTTATTTGTTTTCATGCTTGCTTTGTATGCAAAGTCAACATAAAATACACCTTCACACATATGCGAAGATACTCTTGAAAGAAAAGGATCCGAAGGATAGAATGACCGCACAATGAAAAGCGGTTTCCGTTTTGTAAAGGGGGGGGGCCTTCGAAAGAGGAAACCCCTTAGTTTTTCTATGGGATTTCTTGGGTCTACGGTATCCGGCGCGGACGATTGGACAGGAATTGTGAACGTTGATGCGCAGGAAATGAACTTTTTTTCAGTCGGTATCTGCTGGATAACGGTTCGAAAAGCCTCCAAATTTGCGCTTGCCACGCGATGATTTTGACGTTTGCATAACGGTCCCTTGGGCGCAAGGCAGACGCCACGTCGGTGCGCAGTGGGGCAACGCTGGAGCCGGGCGCTCTTTACGTATTCGATCGGAATAAAGATCTCGCGTTTTGGCTAGTAAGTTCGGATAAATCCTCGGTCCCCAGACCTCTTGTGGCGGATGGAATGTCTTTGCGATTGACCAATCGAACCTCCTGAATCATTCATTTCTCGATAATCCCATCGTTTGTTTGCAACACGTCATGTCTAATAACATCGAATGTGATAAAATCACGTTCGATGAAAGGAGAAACTGATGCTGCTCGATTTAACAGTGGGGAACTGGATGTCATACGGAGGTGAGGCGCAGCTCAGCATGTTGGGCTCGCTCGAGCGCCAGCACAAGGAGACGCTCGCAAAGCTGCCCGGGTGGCGCAGCAAGTATGTCTTGCCCGTCGCAGCTGTCTATGGCGGCAACGCGTCGGGCAAGACAGCGCTGTTCAAGGCGCTTGCCGCATTGAAGGCCATGGCCACTGTTGACGCTGGGGTGGACGGAGCGCTGCCCGTCGACGTCTTCCGCCTTGGGGGCAGCGACAAACCTGCCTCCCTGGATGCCACGTTCCTCGCTGGCACGAACGTGTATAGAATCTACGTCGAGGCGACGCCCACTGCCGTCGTGTACGAGTCGCTCGAGTTGGTGCGAGAAAAGGAGGGTGTCGTTCTATACGAGCGCGAGGCTACCGAGGAAGGTCCTGATTCGTACACCTTCGATGAAAATTTCTTCGACGACTCTGGGCATGTTGCCTACGCTGCGCAGAGCACGCGCGCGAACCGGCTATTCCTGGAGGGCGCTGTCTCGCAGAACGTCTCCGAGCTTGAGGAGGCGCACGACTGGTTCGCCCACACGCTGGAGTTGGTGGGCGTGGGGTCGCAGGCGTGGTCGTTTGCCAAGGCAGCGGGTACCCAGCAGGGCTTCCTCGACTTCGCGGGCGACGCGCTCTCGCGTATGGACACGGGTATATCGAGGCTCGTCGCCGAGCCGGTCGGTCCCGAGGCCCTGCCGAAGGACGTCGCGTTACGCCGCAGCATCGCCGAGCTCGGTGACGATGGGGTGATAACTGTGGTGCTCGATGTCGAGGCTGGCGACTACGGCTTCGAGATGCTCACCGTGCGTTCGGCGGGAGGACGCCCCGAGGTACAGCGCCTGCGTACCGTGCACGTGGAGCCCGACGGCTGCGAGCACGTGTTCTCCCTAGGGATGGAGTCATCGGGCACCCAGCGCCTGATGGGGCTTCTGCCCATGCTGTTCGACCTGTCGAACCCGAGCAGCGATGCGGACCCGAAAGTCTACGTCGTGGATGAACTCGATCGCTGCATGCACGCGATGCTCACGATGCGCCTGGTCTCCGACTTCCTGGCGGGGTGCGGACCCGACACGCGCAAGCAGCTCATGTTCACCACGCACGACCTGCTGCTTATGGATCAGTCCGTTATGCGCCGCGACGAGATGTATATCGCCCAGCGCGGCACCGACGGTTGCTCAGAACTCGTGGGTCTGGCTGAGTTCAAAGACATTCGCTTCGATAAAGACCTGGTGCGTAGCTATCTTGACGGCCGCTTCGGCGGTATTCCAATGCTCGGGGAGGCAGGTTCGCGTGGCTAGGCGCAAGGGCGGGCTCGCCACACGCAAGACCAACGTTCGCGACTATCGTAGCGTGTGCTGGGTGAGCGCCGAAGGCACCACCGAGCGCGACTATCTTGGGATGGCTGTTTTCAAGGATGCGCCGATGTCAGTGAGGTTCCTGAAGAACACCCATCCCAACCGGCACAATCCGGCAGCCGTGCTCAAGCGGTTCGAGAAGGCGCTGCGCGAGAACGACTTCCGCACCGGCGACGAGGCGTGGCTTGTGGTGGACGTCGACGATTGGGACGAGGCTGAGTTCGCTGAGCTTCTTGCTTGGCAGGCGGTCGACGACCGTCACCACCTTGCCGTGAGCAACCCAAAGCTCGAATTGTTCCTGGTGATGTGAATCTGATTCACTTCGAGAAGGCGAATGGGTGCACCACGCCCGAGAAGATCGATGCGGTCTTGAAGAAGCACTGGCCGCGCTATGCGAAGCGTGTGCCGCCCACGCAGTTCTCGGTCAAGCAGGTGCGCAGCGCCGTTGAGAACGCGAAGTCGAAGCGTGCGAGCTGCAAAGCCGTGCTGCCCGCACCTGGCATGACGGATGTGCATCTGCTGGTTGAGAGGATTTTGGGTTAAGGGAGCGTGCTGGAGCGTTCTGAAGCAAGGGACTATCGCAGCAAAGCTTGAAATGCCAAAGGGAAACGAAGCATGTATCCATTTGTCTTCATGCTTGCTTTGTATGCATTTTTGTATACAAAGTCGACATAAAATGCGACTTTGCACATATGCGAATGTTCACTTGAAGAAAGAGAATCCGAAGGATAGAATGACAGCACAATGAAAAACGGTTTCCGTTTTGTAAAGGGAGGTCTTCGGAAGAGGAAACCCCTTAGTTTTTTCTATGGGGACCCTTGAGCCAATGATATCCTGCGCGAATGATTGGCAGGGGTTACTGACTATCTGAACAACTCATCATGGCTACCAGTTCGTTCGAAGAAAGCAACGTCACTGTTGGCCGACCAAATCACAAGCCAGTCGTCAGAGTTGGCAACATGACACTCGTTTTGTCCTGCCCAGTTACCGCTCAACTGATGCATATTGTGACGGCGTTTTAGGATTTCTATTGACTCCGGCGTGTTCTCCAATACTAGATTAATTAGCTTTTGCAGCTCTTCAAGATCCCATTTGCGACGTTTTGCCTTCTTCTTCAGATCACGGGAGAATGCAGTGGAAAACTCGGCGGTGAGCCTACTCATTATGCCATCGCCGCTGCAATAAGGTCGGCTCCGTTGTCGAAACGGCCTTTTTTGCCCGAAGCCAGGAAGGCATCACCTTCGCGAATGGCTTCTAGGCTTTCCGCGTTGGGCTCTTCGGGTGCAAAAGTTAGCGGGATACGACGAGTGTTCACCATTTGTTTGTAAAAAGCACGTGTTACCGAGGACAAGTCAAGTCCGTAATAATCGGCGACTTCGGATGCCTCGCGCTTTAGGTCGTCATCGATGCGAATGGTTAGAGTTGTAGTTACCATTTCAAACTCCTGTCATATTATGTATGTGCAAACGTATTATAACGCACGTATATCTATCGAGACAAGCGCAAGATAAGCACTTGTTTATGGTGGAATGCCGCTTGCGTTTAGCGCATGAAATCGAGCCGTGCGCGGTGATATACTCAAGAGTATGCATATCGTTTTAGGGCAGCGCCGCCCAGCAGCAGCGCTTTCGAAAACCAGGTGAAAGGGAGTCCATATGATGCAAGCGCCGCCGCAAGGAAAGCCGTTCAAATCCCCTAAATCCCTGGTGGTAGCGATACTCTTCACGTTGTGCTGTGTTTTTGTGCTGGGGATGGCAACGGCCTGTGCGACAAAAGAGCCGGTTGAGGTCGCCCAGCCGGATGATCCCGAAACTATCGTTCGCGTTGCCGGTGGTGAAGCGGTGGATACCGCCATTGAAGCTTCCAGGGCAGCTTTCCCCGATGGTTTGACCAGCAGCGATAAATGTGTAGTGCTCGCACGCGATGACGATTATGCGGATTCCATGAGCGCGACTGGTCTTGCCGGCGCGTATGATTCGCCTATTTTGCTTACGGATCGGGCATCGCTTTCCTGGCAAACGCTTAAGGAAATAAGGCGCTTGGGCGCAAAAACTGTGCTGCTTATCGGTGGCGAAGGCGCCGTAAAGCCCGCCGTAGAGAACGCCCTGACCTGGTCGGGGTTTGATGTGAAACGCGTAGGGGGCAGCGATGCGTGTGATACGTCCGTTGCGTGCGCGAAAATGATCGAAGAGAAAGATCGCGCCTGCAACGAGCTGAGCGCTGCGGTGGTGGCAACGTCTGTTGACTTTGCGGATGCGCTTTCTGTTGCGCCGGTCGCCTATAAGTTCCATTTGCCTATCTTTATTACTACTAGCTCTGTTTCACCTGATGGTGAACGTGTTTTGCGCCCTGATGCGCAGGCGATGATCGAACGCTACAACAGCGTTTTCGTTCCCGGTGGCCCCGATGCGCTTCCAACGTCTTCCGTCGAAGATGTTTGGGGCGATAAAGTGACGCGTGTTTACGGTCTAACGGGTTACGATACTTCGGTTGCCGTTGCGCAGAAACTGATGGACGATGGGCTTTTGGAGGGCTCCTCTGTGGGTGTTGCGAACGGCGCAGCCGATGCCAAGGGAATGGACGCGCTTACTGCTTCGGCGCTTTTGGCGAAAAACGATGCGCCCCTGATTCTGGTAGAGGGTACAACGAACACTTCCGCTGCTACCGCCTTCATTGGCGACAACAGCAGCGCGTTTGACAAGGCATTTGTGTTCGGCGGCGTAAATGTTTGTCCTGAAGGCCTGGTCAACGACATTGATAAGTCACTGCGCGGCGTAGTTCATTACGTTGCGGTGCTGGGGTCTGACGCATGGCCTGAAAAGCACAAAGAGGTTCAGGGGTCCGATGTTCAGATGCTCATGCGCGTTGATACCGAAGCTGCTACGGTTTCGCTGCTCACCGTGCCGCGCGATACATATTACGTGCAGCGGGGTAGCGACTTCCGTCCGAGTTATCCCGGCTTGACGTGTACATGCTCTTCGTCGTCTGCTTGCATGGGAAAGACCTGGTGCAAGTCGAATTATGCGTTCCATTACGCGTATTATCAGGCGCTTGCGAATGGTGCCGATCACCGTTCGGCCACGCATGCTGGTGCTGCGAAAGAATGCCAGGCTATCAGCGAAATTACGCACGTGGGCGTTACGAAGTACGTTGTATGCGACATAGAGACTGTTCAAAAGATTGTGGACGCGATTGGCGGGCTTTCCGTCGATTTGCCGTATGCGCTTGATTGGGGCTCGGAAACGGATTATCTGCCTGCCAGCGAGCAGGTTCTGGATGGCTACGACTTCATGGTTGCTTCTCGTGAGCGCCATTCTTATGCCGAAAAGTACGGTCTGCCCGAAGACGCCTTGCGCCAGTCGGTCGATCGCATGATGTTGTGTCGTCTTATCAAGGCCTCACTTAATCCTGGTGAGATGGGATTGCCCGATATTTTTACCACGGGAGATCTTCTGGATTTCCTGGTGAGCAGCGGGCTCATTGAGACAAACATCAGCTCTGATGATGTTTCCGCGTGGAGCGATGCGCTTCAAGCGAACAAGGATAATCTGGTGGTGCAGGCCGCGTCGGGGCCTTTCGAGGTCACGCGCTACGAGCTTCCCGAGCTGGGTTACAACAACGAGGGCTGCTTACAGACGCTTGTTGATTACGACAGCGCCGCCTATGCCGCAATTGCCCGGGAATTCTGTTCGGGCGAGCGTTTGAGCAGCGGATATTATGCGGAAACGTGGGATTAGCGGCTTGGAGTAAGGTGCTAAGGCGCGATTGGACGCTGAACAGTTTTTCGGGTTCAAGCGTCTTGGGGTGAAGCGGCGCTGTTGTTTCGTGTTGAGATACCCTGTTTTCCGCGCTGCTTCTCTTAGTTTTTGCTGTTCGAGGGCGTATCCTGGTGTTTTGTCGCATACGATAAAAGCCAATATGGCCCGTCAAGGAGTGTTTGAAGGATGCGGGATTTGTACGAAAAGCAAAACCAGAATTCCGTGCAGGGAAAGCACGTGCGGGTAGTTCAAGAAGAAGTGCCTCCGCGTAGTCCGCGTAAAAAGCGGAAGAAAGCGATCCTTGCTGTTGTTTGCATGCTTCTTGCGGTGGTGCTTGTTGCGGGCGGCGCCTTCGCGTTTTACCTGAACAACCTTTCAAACGCCTTGTCCTACAAGGGCGACTCAGAAGAGCTTTCCGATGCCCTGGTTGCGGCCGAGAAGAACGATCCCTTTTACATTCTGGTGATTGGCACCGATAACGAGCGAAGCGATGTGATGGTGCTGGTGCGCTTTGACTTGGACGAATCGAAACTGACCATGGTGTCTGTGCCGCGCGATACGCCGTATCACATTGACGGCAACACGGTGAAGCTCAACCAGGTTTTCGCCGAGCAGGGCGAAGCCGCGTGCATTCAGGCGGTGTCTCAGCTCACGGGCGTTTCCATTTCCCATTATGTTGAAGTGGGGTTTGACCAGCTTAAAGACGTGGTGGATGAGCTTGGTGGCGTTGATGTGGACGTTCCTTATGCGATTGACGGCGCCGTATGGACCTCTTCGGGCTACCAGCAGATTCGCATCGAGGCAGGGGAGAACCATCTTTCGGGCGAAGAAGCATTGATTTTGGCGCGCTCGCGCATGGAGTATTCCTATAACGGCATTACGCAGGACGCTATCCGCCAGGCGAATATTCGCGCGATTATGATGGACATGCTCAAGCAGGTGCTTTCGAAGCCTGTTCTGGAAATCCCAGGTCAGATTCAGATTTTGGCATCGATGGTGGAGACCGACATTCCGTTTAGCGATCTTGTTTACTGGGCCACCACGCTTGCTGGCGGCAAACAGCTTGTGGTGTATTCGTGCACGGGCCCCACCGAGGGCGACCTGGACGAGGACACGGGCCTGTGGCTTACCAGGGAGGCCCCCGAGCAATGGGCGCGCATCATGGCTGAGGTCAGCGCTGGCAGCGATCCTTCCAAGGTTATGGAGCGCACAATGTCTACCGATGGTGCGGTGCACGTGGGCACCACCGAGGTCATCGATGTCGGCGGCGGGGAAGGCGCAGAAGATAGCGCTGGCGCGGGTGAAAGTGAAGCGGATGGGGAAGAATGATTGCTAAGGTACAACCCAAGTCATCGTATTTCACAGCCTCTTCAATTCACGGTCTATTGTGAATTGAAATGCATTATGTTATACTCTTACTGAATCAAAACCCAAGGAGGATGAAATGACACCTGCTGTTCTCGAGGAAAAAGTTGGACGCTTTCAAGATATGGTCGGCTCTTCGGAGAGGGTCGGTGTATCAGAATTTGCTCGCACAAAGGCATGGCGAGATCGTTTGCCTGCAGTTGGATGCTTCGAGGTTGTTGACCGCAATGGCGTTGTTGGATATTTGCTTGCCCCCGAGTACGCAACTGCGTTGAGTGATAAGATTTCGGAACTTGAGGAGCAGACGGAGCGGGCGCAAATTGCCGCGATGTTCAAAGCTAGATCCAACCGCGAAAATGTATTGACGGGTGCTGAACTTAATTCCGCAGCACTAGCGTGTTTCGATAAAAATGCGGCTGCACTCAGGGAGATAATCAATGGCGATTAGCGATGATTTGATGCGTCAGGCCGTGGACTCTCTTTCTAGAACCGATGGTTTGATGATGAATCCTGACTCCCTGGTTGAGGATGTGTTTCTTCTAGCTCTTGCCTTTCCTGGTGAAGATGATTTCATGGCTGCATGCGCTAGTACCCAACGTGCATTCGAGCACCTTATTGCTGAAAAGGTGACTGCAAGTGATTTGAAATACAATTTTGAAGAATGGAGTT
>CAKTYF010000039.1 GCA_934631995.1 uncultured Eggerthellaceae bacterium | reverse complement strand
TGCACGCGCCGAAGATCAGCTTGAAAATCCTATTCCTAGCAGCATGACCAAGCAGGAATTCCTGCAGTACAAGCTTTCCAACGCTCTGACCGAAGAGGACAACTACGACCTTCTGGTTATGGGCCGCACGCAGGGCAAAGGCTGCTACTGCTTTGTAAACGACCTGCTTACCGCCCAACTGCGCAAGATCTCCAGCAACTACGATTACATCGTTGTGGATAACGAAGCCGGCATGGAACACATCAGCCGTGGCATTCTGCCCGCTGTTGACATGGTCATTCTGGTTTCCGACTGCAGCCGCCGCGGCATTCAAGCGGTTGGCCGTATTGCCGAAATGGTACGCACGCTGAACCTGAACCCGAGCATCATGAAGCTCATCGTCAACCGTGCGCCCGAAGGCAAGCTGGATCCCGGCATTGAAGAAGAGATCAAAAACCAGGGGCTGGATCTTTTAGGCGTCCTTCCCCACGACGCTGCCATTTATGAAGCAGATTGCGCGGGCCAGCCCACCGCAACGCTTCCCGATACGGCGGCGGCGAAATCAGCTCTGTATCCCCTGTTGGACGAGCTGTTCAAAGAGGCAAAAGAAGCTCAGGCGAAGAAATAAGCCTTTGCTTTTTATGTAATAGGCAGTAACAATTCTAGGAAGAGAACTGTAAAAGGAGGTAATGGCTATGCCATTCAAGAAGACGGCTCAAACGTATTCCGCGTCTATCAACACGGTTACGCTTGGCACCGGCGACAAGGCAGTCACCGTCGGCGGTAACAACGTTGATGCACTGTGCAGCTTTGATGCTCCTATCGAGCACAAGCCCCTTATCGGCTTCGAAATCACTGATAAGGGAATCGACACCACCCTGCCGAAGCTGGCAGCAGAATTTGCTGGCTGCGACACGGTTGCCGCTCAGGCTGCTCACGCAGCACAGATCCCTGGCGTTGACTTCGTAGCAATCCATTTCGAAAGCGCCGACCCCAACGGTGAAGACATGTCTGTTGAGGACTGCGTTGCCATGGCTAAGGAAGTTGCTGCGGCAACCGACGCTCCCCTGTGCTTTGAGGGCTGCAAGAACTTCGACAAGGACGCTAAGATTTTTGAGGCTGTTTCCGCAGCTCTGGAAGGTCGCAACATCTTACTGCTTTCCGCTCGTGAGGAAAACTACAAGACCGTTGCTGCTTCCGCTGGCATGGCTTACAACCAGAAGTTCGGCGCTGAGTCTGCCGTTGACATCAACCTGGCTAAGCAGCTCAACGTTTTGATCGGCCAAATGGGCATCCAGCCCAACGGCTACATGATGAACCTGGGCACCGCTGCTGTAGGCTACGGCTTTGAGTACCTGCTGTCCACCATCGACCGCGTTCGCGCTGCTGCCCTGGGCCAGAGTGATGCTCAGCTACAGGTGCCTATCATCACTCCTTGCGCTGCTGACTGCTGGGGCGTTAAAGAGGCTCTGACCGAAGAGTCTGAAGTTCCCGAGTGGGGCGCTCGCGAAGAGCGTGGCATCCAGATGGAAATCTGCACTGCGGCTGCTGTTTTGGGCGCAGGCTCCGATGCCGTTATCCTTGGCCATCCCGATTCCGTTGCAACGATCTCCAGCTTCGTTGCAGCTATGATGTAGGAGGTATACCATGGCTCTCAAAGGTCTTGATATCTTCAAATTGACTCCTAAGACTAACTGCAAGGAATGCGGCAACCCCACTTGCATGGCGTTCGCTATGAAGGTTGCTCAGGGTGCTGTTAGCCTGGACAAATGCCCCCATATGTCTGCTGAAGCTCTGGCTCAGCTCTCCGAGGCGACTGCTCCTCCCATGAAGACCATCAAAATTGGTACTGGTGCTGAAGAGCACAGCATGGGCGGCGAAACCGTTCTGTATCGTCACGAGAAGACGTTCGTTTCTCGCAACCTGTTCTCCGTTGCCATGACTACTGCTAACTTCGATGAGAAGTGGGCTGCCATCAAAGACGTTGACTACGATCGTATTTCCGAGCGTATGTACGTTGAGACCCTGACCCTTCAGTTCGAAGGCGACAAGGATGCTTACGTTGAACTGGTGAAGAAGGCTGCCGAGACCGGCCGCACTCTGATCCTGAACTGCTGCTGCCCCGATGCTGCTCGCGCTGCTTTGGAAGTTTGCGCAGCTGGCAAGCCCATCCTGAACGGCGCTAAGGCTGACAACCTGGACGACATGAACGCTCTGGCCACCGAGTTCGGCGTGGTTCTGGGTGTATTCGGCGACGACCTGGACAGCCTGTACGACACCGTTGCTGCGCTTGAAGGCAAGGGCAACAAGAACCTGGTGCTCAACGTTTCCACTGCTTCTGCCAAGGAAGCTTACATGGAAGCTGTTCTGATTCGCCGCGCTGCCATCAAGGGCAACGACCGCACCTTCGGTTATCCTTCCATCGTGAACGTTGCTGCTATCGCCCCGGGCGACATGCACATGCAGGAAGCTTTGGCTTCTCTGTTCACCATCAAGTACGGCTCCATCATCGTTATGGATGGCATGAGCTACGCTGAGGCCCTGCCGCTGTACGGCATGCGCCAGAACGTGTACACCGACCCGCAGAAGCCGATGACCGTTGAGCCTAAGGTTTACCCGCTGAACGGCGCCGACGCGACTTCTCCTGTTGTTGCAACCGTTGACTTCGCGCTGACCTACTTCCTGGTTTCCGCTGAACTCGAGCGCTCCGGTGTGCCGGTTAACCTGATGATCACCGACGCTGGTGGCTACTCCGTTCTGACTTCTTGGGCTGCTGGCAAGTTCTCTGCCGGCTCCATCACGAAGTTCATCCAGGAAAACGGCATTGAAGATGCAATCTCTTGCCGCAAGCTCATCATCCCGGGCAAGGTTGCCGTTTTGAAGGGTGAACTGGAAGAGCGTCTGCCTGAGTGGGAAATCATCACCGCTCCGAACGAGGCTGTTGAACTGGTTAAGTTCATGAAGGAACTTCAGTAGTATTTACAAGTCTTTCAAAACCGTAAAGAACTTATAGCAATCACGATTGTTCGCTCAGTAAGTGATAGACTATACACGGTAACCATGGGCGACGGGTAAGATGCCCGCCGCCCATCTTTATAGAAAGGGGACTAAATCCATGGGTAAGTTCGTAGTTATTGGTGAGCGCATTTCCGTAACCGCGCCCTCCATTCGCGCCGCTTTCGAAGCACGCGATCCCGAGCCGGTTGTTTCTCGCTGCCGTCAGCAGCTGGAAGCTGGCGCAACCTACATCGACGTAAACATCGGCCCTGCCGAAAAAGACGGCGAAGATTTGATGAAGTGGGCTGTTCAGCTGCTTCAGGGCGAATTCGACAACGTTCCTCTGGCTCTGGACACCGCCAACAAGGCCGCTATCGAAGCTGGTATCTCTGTTTACAACCGCGCTAAGGGCAAGCCGATCGTCAACTCCGCTGACGCTGCTGGCCGCCTTGAGTACGTTGACCTGGCTGCTGCAAACGATGCTATCGTTATCGCACTGTGCAATGGCAACGGCATTGCTTCCGACAACGACGAGCGCATGGGCTACATGCAGACGCTGATGGAGCGCGGCATGGAAGCTGGCATGGACGTTGCCGAAGACATGTGGTTTGACCCGCTGTTCCTGGTTACCAAGGGCATGCAGGACAAGCAGATGGACATTCTGGAATTCATCAAGATGATTTCCGATATGGGCATGAAGTCTACTGGTGGCCTGTCCAACAACTCCAACGGTATGCCGAAGCACATCCGCCCGATCATGGACTCCGTTATGGTTGCCATGGCTATGATGCAGGGTCTGACCTCCGCTATCGTCAACCCGAACGACCTGCGCCTGATGGAGACCATCAAGTCCGCCGACATCATCAAGAACAACACTCTGTACGCTGACTCCTACCTGGAGATTTAATCTCGGTACAGGCGTTATTCGCCAAACAACATAAGCTTCACGATGCGCCGCGCGCGCCGAAAACGCACGTTTCAACGCAGTTTTCGGCGGCAGGCGCATTGGAGTGTATAGGAAATGTCAAAAAAATAGACCAAAGGGGATTAAAAATGGGACTTTTTGACTTCTTGAAGAAAGACAAGGACGAAGCAAAGCAAGAGGTTGCTCCCGCCGCCGAAGAGGCGGCCGTGGAAGCAGAGCCCGCAGCTGAAGAAGCAGTTGCAGAGGGCACCGGCAATGCGCTGATGGACATGATTTACGGCGGCTCCGATGCCGTAATCGGTCTGACCGAAGGCGCTGTTGCCGCAGCAATCGAAGCACATGGCGAAGATGCCGCCATCGCCTTCCCCGACACCGCATACTTCCTGCCCACCATCTATGCCGCTACCGGCGTAAAGGTGCAGAAGCTAAGCGATCTGGGTGCCTGCATTGACGTTATGAAGAGCCTGGACACGCACGCAGCCGACTTGGGCGCAGCTTTGAACGCTGGCTTGGCAACCGCTGTTGGCGCTGAAATCATTGAAGCTCTGAAGTGGGTCAACAATCCTACTCCGTACGAAAACGAAGCTGGCATTGGCTTTGTTCCCGACCCGGTCATTCGTTCTTTGGGCGTGCCGCTGGTTACCGGCGACATTCCGGGCGTTGCTGTTGTTTTGGGCAAGGCCGATGACGCTGCAAGCGTTGCCGCCATCATTCGCGATTACCAGGATAAGGGCCTGATGACCTTCTTGGTTGGCGAAGTCATTGACCAGGCTATCGCTGAAGGCGTGAAGATGGGCGTTGAGTACCGCATTGTGCCTTTGGGTCACGACGTAACGGCTGTCACCCATGTTGTAACCGTTGCTATTCGTGCCGCTCTGATCTTCGGCGCTGTTGAGCCAGGCAACCTGGCTGCACTGCTTGAGTACACCAAAGAGCGCGTTCCTGCCTTCGTCAACACGTTCGGCGCTATCGACAACGTTGTTGTTTCCGCTGGTGCAGGCGCTATTGCTTTGGGCTTCCCCGTTATTGTGGACATCCCCTTGGGCGACCTGCAGGTTCCCGGTGCGCTTGAATCCGAAGAGGATCATGGCAACACCGTTGCAAAGTCCCTGCAGATGCGCAACATCAAGGTTAAGGCTAAGGCTGTTGAACTGCCTGTTTCCTTCGCAGCCGCTTTCGAAGGCGAAATCGTGCGCAAGAAGGACTGCTACGTTGAATTCGACTCCGACCACAACCCCACCGCCGAGTTGCTGGAAATGGCCGATGCCGATGCCGTTGAAGACGGCAAAGTTACCATCGACGGTCCCGATGTAGACGAGAACGCAACCGAGCTTATCCGTCTTCCTTTGATCACGAACATCAAGGTGTACGGCGAAAAGATGCAGCCTGACTTCGAGTCTGTTATCGAGCGTAACATCCACACCTGGTTCAACTACATTGAAGGCGTTATGCACACCGGTCAGCGCAACCTGTTCCGCATCCGCATTAGCAAGGACGCGTTTGAGCGCGGCCTGCGCCTGAAGCACTTCGGTGATGTTCTGGTTAGCATGATCAAGCAGGACTTCGGCGAGGTTGTTGACAAGGTTGAAGTCACGTTCATCACCGACAAGGCCAAGGCCGAGGCATTTATCGCCGAGAAGGCTATGCCTACTTATCAGGAGCGCGACAACCGCATTGCTTCGCTTACCGACGAAGCCGTTGACACGTTCTACACCTGCACGCTGTGCCAGAGCTTCGCACCTGCCCACTGCTGCGTGGTTACCCCCGAGCGTTTGGGTCTGTGCGGTGCTGTTTCCTGGCTTGACGCTAAGGCAGCAAAGCAGCTGAACGACGCTGGTCCTTCTCAGCCCATCCCCAAGGAAGGCTGCATTGACGAGCGCACGGGCCGCTACACCACGGTCAACGAAGTCATCAAGGAAGCAACGCACGGCGCCGTTGAGAACGTTACGCTGTACTCGCTGATTGAAGACCCCATGACTTCCTGCGGTTGCTTCGAATGCATCTGCGGCATTGAGCCTTTGTCCAACGGCGTTGTTATCTGCAACCGTGAATACGTGGGCATGACCCCCACCGGCATGACGTTCGGCGAACTGGCGTCCATGACCGGCGGCGGCGTTCAGACCCCAGGCTTCATGGGCCACGGCCGTTCCTTCATTTCTTCCAAGAAGTTCATCGCCGCTGAAGGCGGCCCCGAGCGCATTGTTTGGATGCCGAAGGAACTCAAGGACGACGTTGCTGATCGTCTGAACAAGACTGTGTTCGAAATGACGGGCATCGAGAACTTCACCGACATGGTTGGCGACGAGACCATTGCTACCGATCCTGAAGAGCTCCTGGCCTTCTTGACCGAGAAGGGACATCCGGCACTGAGCATGGATCCCATCATGTAAGACCCTTTCCCGGAAAGGACAAAACGCCTG
Organism: uncultured Eggerthellaceae bacterium; assembly: GCA_934631995.1. Taxonomy (GTDB): domain Bacteria; phylum Actinomycetota; class Coriobacteriia; order Coriobacteriales; family Eggerthellaceae; genus CAKUOV01. Next base: position 10,618 of record CAKTYF010000039.1, on the reverse strand, counting down.
ATGTATACCATCACGTTTTCGATCGAAGGCGGCGACGACCACAAGGTCGCTGCCGCCTTCGGCGCTAATATCCTTGAAGTAGCCCGCGAGGCGGGTATATCCATTGACGCCCCCTGCGGCGGTGCTGGCACCTGCGGCAAATGCCGCGTAAAGCTGCTGGAAGGTGAGGTCGAGGGCGGCAGGAACCACCGCAAACCGCAAGAATATGAGGAAGGCTGGCGTCTGGCCTGCCAAAGCACGGTTTGCACCGACGCGCATTTTATGGTGCCTGCAGAAGCTGCAAGCTTTGCGCACGACATTCAGACGGCCGACCTTTCTACGCAGGTGGAGCTTGACCGCTACAACCACGAAGTAAGCAACATCTTTGCCGCCGGCATTGCGCGCGGCGTGCAGGAAGCTGGCTACGGCGTTGCCATTGACATTGGCACCACCACGGTAACCGCCGCCCTGCTTGACCTGGCAACGGGCGAAATCCACGGCAAAGCAAGCGCTGGCAACGATCAGATTCGCTACGGCGCCGATGTCATCAACCGCATTATCAGCCAGTCCAAGCCAGGTGGCGTGGAAGCGCTACGTGAAGCGATTCGCGAGAACACGATTATTCCCCTGTTGGGCGATTTGTGCTCACAGGCGGGTATCGAAGGCATGCAAATCAACCGCTGCGTTATTGCCGGCAACACCACCATGGAGCACTTGTTCTTGGGCGCAAACGGCGACAGCATTCGCCTGGAGCCCTATGAGCCCGAGTTCCTGGAGCGTCACGGCGATACCGGCGCAAGCACGGGTCTGCCCATTGCGCCTGATGCACCGGTGATCTTCGCTCCCAACGTGGGCAGCTACGTAGGCGGCGACATTACCGCCGGTACGCTTGCCACGCTTCTGTGGAACAGCGAAGAAATGTCGTTCTTCATTGACCTGGGCACCAACGGCGAAATGGTCTACGGCAACGGCGACTTCATGTTGACGTGCGCGTGCTCTGCCGGTCCTGCATTCGAAGGCGGCGACATTTCGTGCGGCATGCGCGCCACAAAGGGCGCCATCCAAAAGCTCACCATTGATGACGAGACCATGGAACCCACTTACGACGTGGTAGGCGACGTTGCGCCTGTTGGTCTGTGCGGTTCGGGCATCATTGATACCGTGGCTGAGCTGTTCCGCACGGGCATCATCAGCGCGCGCGGCAAGTTCTCCCGCGAAGGCAAGCGCATCCGTCCGCTTGATGGCGGTGGCTGCGAGTATGTTTTGGCCTTCGAAGGTGAAAACGACGCAAAGCACGATGTGACCATCAACGAGACCGACCTTGACAACTTCATCCGCGCAAAGGGTGCCATTTTCAGCGCGTTCCGCACCATGCTGAACTCGGTTGGTGCTACGCCCGATGATCTGAGCCAGGTCATTATCGCAGGTGGCATTGGTAGCGGCATCAACATGGCAAACGCTATGGAAATTGGCATGCTGCCGAAGATGCCCCTGGAGAAATATCACTACATTGGCAACAGCTCCCTTACCGGCGCTTGCGCCATGCTGGTATCCGATGAAGCAACAGAGAAAGTATTCGAACTAAGTCAGTGCATGACCTACCTGGAACTTTCCGTTGAACCGGGCTACATGGATGAATTTGTAGCCGCGTGCTTCATCCCCCACACCGACGCATCGCTTTTCGCGTAACGTCATGTATGCGAGCAAGGGACAATGAGCTATCGTTGTCCCTTGTTTTTTCTGGCAGCCGCCACATTGCAGCACGTCGAAAATCTGCAAGCACCTGCGCTCGCAGCACTAAAGGCGACGAACCGCTTTGCAACCGCCGCAAAACAAGCTGCATCATTTCGCAACATTCCAAAAGAAATAAGGTATCCCATGGAAGTCGTCAACAACAAAACAGAACGTCCCCTTGCCCATTACCGTGAGCTTTTTGCCCAGGCAGACCCCGAAGCGCTTGGCGCGAAAGGTATAGCCAGCTACAATAGCGACGCTAAAAAGTTCACGATCATGGTCATGGGACGCCCCTTCTTCATTCGCTGGCCCGAAGGTGAGTTTTTAACCACCCCCATCTTTATGGCACCTGCAAACAGCGAAGGGGACGCTCCCGACACCACCTGCGATGCGAAAGCGACCCCCAGTGTTATTGCGCGTCGCGCACAGGCCGCAAACACCGCGTTAAACCACGCTACGCTTGAAGTACCCGATATTTCCCCTGAGCTGGAAATATTGCTCTTGAGAATCGTTTTGGAGGGTACTCCCCTGCCTGAACCAACGCGCTTTTTGGCTTACCAGGAGCTTCCCAAAGGAGCTGCTTACTTGCCCGCCTTCAACCGACGCTGCACGCTGCGCTTGGCAAAGCAGTTCGACAAAGCCGACCAGCTCACCGAAGCCTGCACAGCTTTGGGAGCGCAGGAAATCGACAGCAAGGCCGATGCTGCCTGCCAATTCGAATTCCTGCCCAACGTTTTCATCCAGTTCCTTTTCTGGGAAGGCGATGATGAATTCCCCGCGCAATCTCAAATCCTGTTCTCGAACAACGTAACGGCGTTTTTCAGCTCGGAGGACATGGTGGTCATCAGCGAAATCATCATCCGCGCCCTGTCAATTGGGTATGTGATTTAAGAGAATGCGGTGAAGGGCTATCCGGTAGCGTGCGCACTGCACGATTGACCATAATCGCGCAGTGCTTGTTGCCAAAAGGACCTTCATTTCAGGCAAATCGACGATAATCGGTGGTCGGAAAATCGACAGTCTTCCTATCAGTTTTAACGCAATGCTTTGACCTGGTATTATGCTGCAGAAAAGAGTCGCCGCTATACTTTCGACTCTTCTGAATACCAAAAAAAATGGCAACAGAGGCGATCGAACCACCGATTATCGTCGATTTGCCCGAATTTGCCTTCGCTTTTCCAACAACCGCTCGCCTGAGGTTGCTTTTCGATGCCTCAAACGCCAACAAAATTCGTCTTTTTTGGCGAAAGGAATTGTACGTTGCCGTACCAGCAATAAAAAGGCAGCCTAGGAAGGGCGTTCACCTCACGACTCCGCCTGGATAATGCTTCATCGAGCTTGTGAATCGCTCAACTTATCCAGGCGTCGCAGTTCGGTTCAACCCTCCCCAGGCTGCCTTTCTGCAATCTCTTGCGCAATGAAACTGCGACACTTATGCCTTACTCATCACCCTTCGCCGTTTCCGCAGGTAAATACGGTCGCGCATTCAGCGCGGAAAGCGCAATCGTTGAACCATTGTGGGCAGCCGACGAGGCCTGCGGCGAAATCACGCCACCAATGCCCAACGCCAAAAGCAGCGAGTTAAAACCAATGGTAAAGCGATACCCTGCTGCCATGCGCGCTTGCAAGGCGCGACACAGCTTGCGCAGCTCTACGAGCGCGCCTAAGTTGTCGGAAACAAGCGAAATATCAGCTGCTTCGCGCGCCACGGCGCTACCACCGCTCATCGCAATGCTCACATGCGCCGCTGCCAAAGCAGGCGCATCGTTCACGCCGTCGCCGATCATGGCAACTTTGTAGCCTTCTTCTTGCAGCTTGCTTACCAGGGCGTGCTTATCCTCGGGAAGAAGATTTGCCTGGAATTCATCCACACCTGCTGCTTCTGCGGCTTTCTGAGCAGCACCGGCATTGTCACCGGTAAGCATAATAATGCGCTTGAAGCCTTCAGCACGCAGCTGATCCACCACTTCTTTCGTACCCGGCTTCAACGGATCCTCGATATAGATAACGCCTGCTAAAACGCCATCGACCGCCATCAGCAAGGGGGAGGCACCATTTGCTGTGGCATGAATCTTTTCAAGAACCTCGCCGGAAACAGCAATGTGCTCGTCTTCCAAAACGAAATGCTCGCTGCCAATAACGGCGCGTTTTCCGTCGATGCTGGACGCAATACCGTGCGCAATGATGTACTCCACTTCCGCATGGCGCTCACGATGCTCCAAACCCTTCTCCAGCGCCGCATTGACCACTGCGCGCGCCACAGGATGCGGGAAATGCTCCTCAAAGCAGGCCGCCATACGAAGAATCTCATCGGGAGTAGCTTCGCAATACGATTCAACGCGACACACGCTTGGCTCTGCCGCCGTAAGCGTGCCCGTTTTGTCGAACACGATGACGTCGGCTTCGGCCATTGCCTCGAAGTACCGCGACCCCTTGACAATAAAGCCGTGCTTCGCGCTTTCGCGCTGCGCCGCCATGACCGCAATAGAACCCGAAAGCTTCAACGCGCAAGAATAATCCACCATAAGCGCTGCAGCCGTTTTCGAAAGACTACGCGTGGTAAGCGCCACCACGCCCGCCAGCAAGAAATTCCATGGAACAAGCTTGTCGGCCATGTTCTCGATTCGCTTCTGTGTTGCCGACTTCATGGCCTCCGACTGCTCCATAAGCGCCACGATAGAGCGAATCTTGCTTGCTTGGGGATCACCCGTGACAAGAATGCAAATCTCGCCATCCTCAACCACGGTGCCGGCATACACGGTATCGCCCTGCGTGCGCATGATAGCAAGCGGTTCGCCCGTGAGCGAACTTTGGTTCACCGCCGCCTGCCCGCTTATGACCTTGCCATCAACGGGAACGGAATCTCCCAAACGCGCAACCACAACATCGCCCTGATGGAGCTGGTCAAGCGGAATTTCGATCTCCAAATCGCCCTCAAGCTTGCGTGCCGCCGTAGGAATAGCCATAAGGCTTTGCGCTAAGCTGCTCTCGGAACGGCGCTGCGTGTAATCTTCCAGGGCATCGGAAACGTGCAGCAGATACATTGAACGCCCAGCGCTCGCACCATCGCCCTGCATGAATCCCATGGCAATAGCAGCTGCATCAAGCACGGGAACATCAAGACGGTGCGCCCGAAGCGATGCCCACGCCGCACGGAAAAACGGCACGGCATGCAGCGCGCGCAGCACCATTTTCACCGGCTGGGGTAAAAACATGCTTCGACAGAAATGCCACAGCGTCATATTCGCCAAAACGGAGAACAAATGCCGGGGGCGCGGCGCCAAAGCAAGCGAATCTTCCGGTTTCCACCGCTCGATTTGCGCCCGCTGCAGCTGTTCCACTTCCCGCAAAAGCGCTTGCCGCGCCTGATCGAGCGACAAGGTGGCGGTTGCCCGATAACACACGGCAACCGCCCCGATACGCGGATACACCACGCATTTCGCAACGAAGCACTGCTTACCCAAAAGTTCCTCAATGGCAACAGCATGCGCTTCGGGTATTTTTCCGTGCAGGTCCAGGCGCACACGCCCCGGCATGCTGCTTATTACGGAATAGCGCATAATCCGACTCGCCTACTCCGCCTTGTCCTGCGCGCATTCGCACGAAGACGCAGCTTCTTCAGCACCTTCGGCGCAACCTTCGATACCCTTTGCCTGGTACTCTGCTTCTGCCATGATGTCATCGAACTGGGCTTTTGCCTCTTCAACCAGGGATTCGCAGTTCTCCTTTGCTTTCAGGCCCTGCACCAGACCTTTCACGTAGATGTTACGTGCCGTTTTGGACGTGACCGCCTTCACGCCTGCCGTGCCTGCCAGAAAACCTGCGCCTACCAAAATTGCCGGATGCATAACCGACTCCTTTCTCTTTTTTGAGCTTTATTGCTCTTTTGTTAACAACATCTAACATTTTATCGAAAAATGATTAGAATGCGAGGAAAAGATAGCCTGAGTTAACAAATCACCATAAAAAAGTTTCACATTGGAAACATTGATTTGTTGCTCGAACACGAATGGAGCGAAAATATGGCAAAAACCCAGGAAACGGACCGGCCTTACGTACACATCACGGGGCTTCGCAAACACTATGGCGAAGGCGATGCGCGCCTTGAAGTTCTCAAAGATATAAACGTATCCATCGATAAGGGTGAAATCTGTGTACTTTTGGGTCCTTCTGGTTCGGGAAAATCAACGTTTTTGAACATCATTGGCGGCCTTGAGAATGCCGATAGCGGATCTGTTTGCATTGCCGGCGCCGACCTTGTCCGCTTAAGCGATAAGCAGCTGGGCGAATATCGTCGCCGCGAACTGGGGTTTGTTTTTCAATTCTACAATCTGGTGGGCGATTTAACCGTGCGCGAGAATATTGAAGTTTGCGAGCATATCTCGTCGAATCCTCTTGATTTGAACGACTTGCTCAAATCGCTGGGCCTGTGGGAGCACCGCAATAAATTTCCCTCTCAAATTTCGGGCGGACAGCAGCAGCGCTGCGCCATTGGACGCGCCCTGGTGAAAAACCCTGGCCTTCTGCTGTGCGATGAGCCCACGGGAGCGCTTGACTACAAAACGTCAAAGGAGATCTTGGCGCTTATTGAAAGCGTAAACAAGCGGTATGGCTGCACGGTTGTCATTGTCACGCACAACGATGCCATCAAAAACATGGCGCACCGCGTTTTACGCCTGCGCGACGGACAGATTGTCGAGAACGAAATCAACAACTCCCCCATCGCTGCTTGCGATTTGTCCTGGTAGGAGGCGTGATAATGGCGCCTTTGAATAAACGCTTGCCGCGCGAATTTCGAAACAACCCCGGCAAATGGCTGGGTATCATTCTGCTTCTTGTTTTGTCCATTTCCCTGGTTGCGGGCTTCCTTATGGCAAGTTCATCTATGAAGCGCATCTTGAGCACTGCAGACGACGATTATCATATCGAAGATGGCCGCTTCACCGCAAACTTCCCCGTTAACAGCACGATTTTGGATGAAATCGAAGATCTGGGTGTAACCATCTACCCGAATTTCAGCTACGATGCCTCACTGGAAATCGTATCATCCGATACGGACATGACCGCGCGCGTATATGCTAACCGCGAGCAGATCGACCTTCCCGCTTACTTCGAGGGAATGGGTCCTCAAACAGATGCCGAAGTTGCGCTCGATCGCGTATTCTGCAATAACAACAGCATTGAAGTGGGCGATACTGTTCATATTGACGGCCGCGCATTCACCGTATCGGGCATTATGTCGCTCTCTGATTACCAGGCGATGTTCGAGAAAAACACCGATTTCGTGTTCAACGCGCAAACATTTAGCGTAGCGCAAGTTTCCCCTGAAGGATTTGCAGCACTCAAGAGCCCTAACTGCACGTATACCTATTCCTTCATTATCAACGACCGCAGCTTAACCGATGCCCAGCGCACCGACTTCGAGCAAGATATGCTTGATGTACTTGAAAATAACAGCGTGGCGCTCTCTGAATTCCTTGATCGCGACGCAAACAATGGCATTGGATACGCCGAAGACGACATCGAAGGCGACAGCGTTATGTGGATGACGCTCATGTACCTGCTTATCGCTATTCTGGCATTCGTGTTTGTAGTGCTTACATCCTCCACCATCGACGAGGAAAGCGCCATAATCGGCACGCTTCTTGCATCGGGGTATCGAAAACGGGAAATTCTTTTGCACTACCTTGCGCTGCCGCTTTTCTCGGGTGTAGCCGGCGCTCTTATTGGCAATGCGCTGGGATACGCGTTCCTCATTCAAAAAATGTCTGATTTGTACTACAACAGCTACAGCCTGCCCCCTTACCACACCATTTGGGACTGGGGCGTTTTCGCGCAATCAACGCTGCTTCCGGTGGCAATCCTTGTCATCGTGACGCTTATCGGTCTTGCCCGGAAACTCCGCTGCACACCCCTGCAATTCCTGCGCCGCGAGACATCCAAGCGTTCGCGCCAAGGCGGCAGCAAACTCCCCGAGAAGCTAAGCTTTGTGCGACGTTTCCGCTTGCGCGTGTTCGGACGCAACATTTCGCATTTCGCAACGCTGTTTTTGGGCATCATGTTCGCTTCGCTTCTGCTGCTTTTCGGCCTCTGTATGCTGCCTACCGTCAACAGCTATGCGTCCTCGCTTGCCACCAGTCTGGTATCAGAGCACACGTATACGTTGAAAACCCCTGTTGAACTGGAAGGTACCACCGAGCAGCGCACGCAATACGTCGCCGCCTTGAAGCTTGCCGATGCAGTTGATCTGTCTGAAATCGATGAAGATGAAGTGAAAGACAAGCTTACCGATGTGCTTGAAAAACGTATTGAGGAGCGCATAAAGGAGAGCCTGCTCGCTCAATCGACACGCGTAGATCTAACCTCATGCGGACTCGGTGTGGTTGATTTGACAACATTCGATGCTGACAGCATCAGCACCGACGATTTTGATTTTGACGCGATTGATTTCAGCGATATCAGTCTTTCCGACCTTGGACTGGACGGCGTTGACCTGGGCGGTCTTTCCGAAAGCGAATTCTTCTCACTGCTGAAGGATGCGTCTGAGATTGATGAAGACGCCAACGTGGTGAACAGCGTTGAAAACAGCACTGCAGCAATCGCACAAGCGGAGAAATTCGTTGTTTCCGCGCTGGAATACAATCGCGGTAACGATGCCGGCTGGGAAAGCGTGAATCTGTACGGCATACAGCCGAACTCGCGCTACTATACCGATTTGCAGCTTGATAGCAACACTGTAGCCGCTGGTCAGGGCCTTATGATGAAGTTCGACCTTGCCGTGGGCGACACCATTGAGCTTTACGACAAGTACGAAAACAAGACCTATACGTTTACCATTGGCTCAGCATGGGGCAACAGCGGCACCATGGATGTCTATGCGCCCTTCGATACCGTAAATACCTTTATGGGAAACGATGCCGATTATTTCAGCGGATATCTATCCGATATGCCCCTTGACTTCGACGCGCGGTATCTTGCCAACGACATAACCCCCGAGCAAATGGATAAAATCGGTGCGCAAATGGAAGACTCCATGGGAGGCATGATGCAGCTTTTAGTGGGAGTATCCGTTGCCATCTTCATTGTTTTGATGTATCTGCTCACAAAGACAATCATAGAGCGCAGTGCCCGCGCCATTTCTTACATGAAAGTGTTCGGCTACACCAATAAAGAAATCAACCAGCTGTACCTGCGCTCAATCACCGAGGTTGTTGTCGTATCGCTTATTGCCGTTATCCCGCTTATCATCGAAGCGCTCACGCTTTTGCTGAAGGTGGTATTCATGCGCTACAACGGCAATTTCGTCATGACACTCCCCCTTGAGCGCGTTGCCCTGGAAGTGGTCCTTGGTATTGCCTGCTACGCCCTTGTAGCGTACTTCCACGCCCGTCGCATCAAGAACGTACCGCTCGCCCTTGCTCTTAAAACGCAGGAGTAAAGCGCCAACGCCAAACACAAAAGGGCCAGCCTCGAATGGCTGACCCTTGAGAATAGCGTAAGTTGGGCGGCATGACTTACAGCAAACACAGAAGAGGCAGCCTCTTTCGAGACTGCCTCTTCGCAGCTATCAATATTTCGAAAAGCCGAAACTACTTCTTCTGAACGCCGAAACGATCCTCGCGGTAAGCTTCGATGTACTCCATGCAGAATTCATCGTTGCCCATCAGAGCGCTTGCACCGTAGATGCAGCCCATCATATCGCGGTTCAGCGGGTCAACAATAGCGGAGTCCATACCGTTGAACATGGAGAGAATCATGAACGGGATGTTGATGTGCTTACGAGAAGGCATGTTGAAGGAGATGTTGGACAGACCAGAGGTGATGTGAGCCTCGGGAGCCTCTTCCGTGATAGCACGGCAAACTTCAGCGAAGCAGACAAAGGATTGGTCGTTGGTGCCCAGAGTCTCTACCAGCGGATCGAAGAACAGCTGATCAGCGTCAACGCCGTACTCTTCGGCCTTCTTCATGACCTTGCGGAAGTTGTCAATACGACCAGCAGCGTCGGAAGGAATACCGCGCTCATCATCGTCGAGCATGACAACGCACTTCCAGTCGGTACCAGCGATAACGGGGAATACCTTGTCAACCTTGCCTTCGCACAAGGAAGCGGAGTTGATCATACCGGGAACCTTGCAAAGCTTCATGGCTTCCAGCAGCACGTCAACGTTGGGGCTGTCCAGCGTAATGGGGGTGTCAACGACTTCCTGGATCAGGTTAACCAGCCAGGTCATGGTCTCCAGGTTGTCACCAAAGCCGTTGGTGGTAGCAGGGCTGCAGTCCAGGTAGTCTGCGCCAGCCTCGGTCTGAGCAATAGCGATTTCCTTGATGTACTCTGCATCGCCCTCTTCAACAGCCTTACCCGTACGGGGCACGAAGCCGTTGATTTTCTCAGCGATGATGTAAACCGGACGATCAGAATCTTCACCGATCATAGGAATCCTCCCTTTCGTGTGCTCGTTTGCACGATCTTCTTAGTTTTCACACCGGCGACTCTTGTCGCGAGCGCAAAACTTCTTGTAGCTATTCTATACCGAAAGATAGAATATTTTTGCCTCCGTTGCATTATTTTGACATTCCACCCCTAAAAGGAAAGCAAATGTAAAGAAGGGCTTGTCAGGGAAGAAAAAGCCAGCGTACGCACGACGCGCCGTGACAAGGGGGCGAGGCATGGAGCCAAGAGAGTACCATTAAAAAAGCCAGCGTACGCACGGTACGCTGGCTTGTAACGTGAACCTTGATGTTAGTTACTCCTCGGGCTCGCTTACGTCGACGGGGTAACGCCTCGGCGCGTCGGGTGCCGCCTGGGGGCCTTCCAAAAACTCGCGATCGGGGGAAACGCCGGGCATCCACCCACGGCGCGCGTAACCGTCACGCCCTTCCACCATGTTGCCCCACGGGCTGGTCT
>CAKTYF010000038.1 GCA_934631995.1 uncultured Eggerthellaceae bacterium | reverse complement strand
TCTTTGCTCCTACCGAGCTTTCTATCAGCGCTGTTACCGCCGTCTTTGGCGCACCCGTTGTTATTGCGGTCATGCTGCAGCGCAAGAAGAAGGTGGTATAAATGGCCCTGACGCATACGGAAAAAAACCCGCAGGAAGAAGCCACGCCTGCATTCCTTTCAAGTGGCGTGGCGGGCGTCAACGTGCAGGGCAACCAACAGAGCAGCGCCGCGAACGCGGGCGCCGAGATTTGCGCTCTTCACACGAATAACTTGACGGTTGGCTACGAAGGCGTGCCCCTGATCAGCGACATTGAAATCAAGCTGCATCAGGGCGAAATGCTCACGCTTATCGGCCCGAACGGCGCCGGCAAATCGACCATTTTGAAGTCCATCGCCAAGTACCTGGAACCCGTAGGTGGCACGGTGTTCATTGGCGAGAACGACTTGCATAAGATGTCGCCGAAAGATTTGTCCACAAGAATGTCCGTTGTGCTCACCGGGCGTCTGTCCACCGAGCTCATGACCTGCCGCGATGTAGTGGAAACGGGCCGCTATCCCTACACGGGCCGTTTAGGCATCCTGTCAGACTACGACCACCGTGTAGTGGAAGAATCAATGGACCTGGTCAACGTCACGGAAATCGCCGACAAGGACTTCACCCAAATCAGCGACGGCCAGCGTCAGCGCGTGCTGCTTGCGCGCGCCATTTGCCAGAAGCCCAACATCATTGTGCTCGACGAGCCCACCTCGTTTTTGGACGTCCATTACAAGCTGGAGCTTTTGGGCTTGCTGCGCAACCTGGCGAAGGCACAAGGAATTGCCGTTATCATGTCACTACACGAGCTTGACCTGGCGCAAAAGATTTCCGACACCATCATGTGCGTTAAGGGCGATCGTATTTTGCGCTACGGCGCGCCGCAGGATATCTTCACGCGCGAGACCATCCACGAGCTGTACTCGCTTGACAACGGAAATTACAACCCGCTGTTCGGCAGCGTGGAGCTCTCCCCCACCCCGGGTGAACCGCGCGTGTTCGTTATTGCGGGAGCAGGCACAGGTGCAGCAACGTTTCGCCTGCTCCAACGCGCATCCGTTCCCTTTGCGGCGGGCGTGCTGTTCGATAACGACGTTGATTACGCTCTGGCGCGCGACTTGTCAAACAACATTGTTTCAAGCCCCGCGTTCTACCCCGCAAGTGATGAGTCGCTCAAGCAAGCGAAAGAGCTGCTGGCGCAGGCAAACGCGGTAATCTGCTGCGATGCGGCAGAGCATCCCATGAACGAAAGCAATGCCGAGCTGCTTCGTTATGCCCATGAACAGGGAAAACGCATTATCGATGCAACGCAAGGCCTTTCGGTATCACACGTAGAGGGGCTTTAGCGCATGGCATTCGAAGAATACGTGACATCGAACGGAGAACGCTTACGCCGCGGCTACACCACGGGAACATGCGCCGCGCTTGCCGCAAAAGCGGCCGCTGAGCTGCTTTTGCGCGGCACAGCACCCGAAAGCGTCTCCGTGCTCACACCCGCGGGCGTTACCGTGACCGTGCAGCCCGAAGAGGTGCACCGCTGCGACAGCACTAGTGCTGCGGCATCGTCTGCGGCCGCGCGTGCGGCTGCGAGCACGGCATCAGGCGCAACAGAGGGCACGGGCACCCTGGACACCCCAAGCTCCCCAGGCGCTTCGGGCACCACGGACGTAACGGGCACGGACGCCCTGGGCACCTCGGACGCCCCAAGCACCGCGAACGCAACCGGCGCAACCGCGCACGCAACCATCATCAAAGACGCCGGCGACGACTACGACGTGACAAACGGCACGCGCGTCTGCGCCTTCGTCACCCTGTGCGACCGGGACATTTCCATTGATGGCGGCATCGGCGTAGGACGCGTGACCTGCCCCGGCCTTGACCAGCCCGTTGGCAATGCCGCCATCAACTCCGGCCCGCGTGCCATGATTCGCGCCGCCCTTGAAGACGCCGCCCTTGAGGCTGGCTACCTGGGCGGATTCAACGTGGTGGTGGAGGTGCCGGAAGGCGCAGAGATCGGCCGCAAGACGTTCAACCCCTCGCTGGGCATTGTGGGCGGTATCTCGATTCTGGGTACCTCGGGCATTGTGGAGCCGCGCAGCTTGAAAGCGCTGCAGGACGCGCTGAAAGTCGAAATTCACGTGCGCGCGGCAAACGGCGGCAAGCGCTTGATTGTTGTTCCGGGCAACTACGGACAGGCATTCCTGGAAACCATGGGGCTTCCCGCGGATATCCCCGTTGTGAGCTGCGCAAACTTCATTGGCTTCACACTTGATCAAGCAGCCGAAGAAGGCTTTGAGCAACTGTTGCTGGTAGGTCACATTGGTAAGCTCGTTAAAGTGGCGGGCGGCGTTATGGACACCCACTCCCGCATGGCGGACTGCCGTCGCGAGATTTTCGCCGCACATGCCGCAGCAGCGGGCGCAAGTCAACAGACCGTCTTGGACATCTTCGACTGCATGACAACCGATGCCTGCCTTGACGTGGTAGAATCTGCCGGCGTGAAAAATCAAGTGCTCGACCGCTTGGCGCGCGCCATCCAGTATCAGCTGGAGCATCGCGCGGGCGACAAGATGGATATGGGCGCCGTTATCTTCTCGAATAAAACAGGTCTTTTGACCTGCACCGATAACGCAAAACGATTAATGGACGATTGGAAACGGAAAGAGGAACAATGATTCATTTCGTGGGAGCTGGCAGCGGCGCTGCCGATTTGATCACCGTGCGTGGCGCAAACATGCTGCGCAAGGCCGACGTCATTATTTACGCAGGTAGTTTGGTCAACCCCGCCCTGCTTGACTACGCGCAACCCGAATGCGCCATTTACAACAGCGCCACCATGACGCTTGAAGAAGTCATTGAAGTCATGCGCGCGGCGGAAAAAGAAAGCAAGACTACCGTTCGCCTGCACACGGGCGACCCCTGCTTGTTCGGCGCCATCCGCGAGCAGATGGACATCCTGGACGAAGACTGCATTGAATACGATTACACGCCGGGCGTTTCAAGCTTCTGCGGCGCGGCCTCGGCCCTGAAGGCGGAATACACGCTGCCTTCCGTTTCGCAGAGCGTGATTATCACGCGCATGGAAGGCCGCACTCCCGTTCCCGAAGGCGAAGCAATGCGCAAGATGGCAAGCCACGGCTGCTCCATGGTCATCTTCCTTTCCACGGGTCTTTTGGACAAACTGGAAGGCGAATTGATTGCCGGCGGCGCTTACACGAAGGACACGCCCGCCGCGCTGGTGTACAAAGCAACGTGGCCCGACGAGAAGGTATTCCACTGCACCGTGGGCACGCTGGCGCAAACAGCAAAGGAAAACAACATTACGAAGACGGCGTTGGTGTGCGTTGGCGGCTTCCTGAACAGCACGTATGAGCGCTCGAAGCTGTACGACCCCACCTTCACCACCGAATTCCGCCAGGCAAGCAAGTCCAGCCACGCGGAATAACGGGCACACAAACGCGGCGGGACGCGCGGGGCTAACCCGAAGGGGGCCACACCGCAAGGACCGCACGGCGCTGCGATAAACGCAGCACGAATGCACCACCTCAAACGGCATAAAACACACGAAACGAAACGCAACACGAAGCACCAAGCGCACAATGCGCAGACAAAAGTAAAGGAAAAGGAGCTCCCTCTTATGGATATCGCCTTCATCGCCTTCACCGAAAAAGGGCTGACCTTAGCGAAGCACTTAGCGCAAGGGTTGGAGCAACGCGGCCAAAATACCAGCGTAACGTACGGTTTTGGCCCGAAAAAAGTGAGCCACACGAAATGGGCTCGCGAGAAGTTTGAAGTGGTTGACGCGCTGGTATTCATTGGCGCCACCGGCATTGCCGTGCGCACGATAGCCCCCTTGATCCAGAACAAGAAAGACGATCCCGCCGTTATTGTCCTCGACGAGATGGGCCAAAACTGCATTCCGCTGCTTTCGGGACACCTGGGCGGCGCGAACAACTTGGCGCGCATGCTGAGCGATTTCTGTGGCGCGAACCTGGTTATTACCACCGCATCGGACGTGAACGGCGTGTTTGCCGTGGACAGCTGGGCAGCATCGCAAAACTTGCTGGTGCCCGAAACCGCCGGCATCAAGCTTATCACGGCTGCCCTGCTCAGAGGAGAGACGGTCGAGTGCGCCACCGCCTTCCCCATTGATGGCGAGACGCCCCAAGGCGTGGAAATTATTCCGATTCACACCGTATTCAAAGACGATGGACGTCCGCGCTTCCATGTTGGTTGCCGCGTTGACACCGTGGCTGACCTAGACGTTATCGTACCCGTTGCGGTGTTGGGCGTGGGTTGCCGCAAGGGCACAACGGCTGAGCGCATTGAGGAAAGTGCGGCGTTGTTCCTGGAAGAAGCAGGCATTCACCCCGCATCGCTTTGCTGCGTGGCAAGCATCGATCTGAAAGCAGAAGAACCTGGCTTGATTGAGTTCGCGAAGAACCGCGACCTTCCGTTTGTGACGTTTGAAGCTGCTGTGCTCAACAATCAGGAAGGCGATTTCTCGGCATCGGATTTTGTATCGGGTATTACCGGCACGTCTTGTGTATGCGAACGCGCTGCCGTGGCCGCAGGTGAACAGCTTTTGACCCACAAGACGGTCATCAACGGCATCACGTTTGCCATTGCTTTGAAGAACCCACATTTGAACTGGGATGTTGCAAGTCTTCCCACGTCTAACACGCAGGCAGCACTGCAAGGAAAGCGCCGCTTATCAAAGCAGTCAGGCGAGATGCGTATCGAAGAAGCGGAGAGCGCACGCCTGAAGGCCATACGAGAGCTCGTGTCGCAGATGTCCGAACAGACCTGCGCAATGGGCGCTTTGGGCGCCATGGCAGACACCATGGCCGCCACGTTCGATGAAGAAAAAGCTTTGAGCACCACAACGTTCGAAGAGGCTTCCGATGCTGATGTCTACGAGTCGCTTTTCAAGCCGGGCTCGCAGAAAGGCCAGCTCACCATTGTAGGCTTGGGACCAGGCGATGAAGCATTCATGTCGCAAGAAGCCGTTGCCACGCTGCGCAACGCGGAAGTACTGTGCGGATACCACGTTTACGTTGACTTGGCAAAGAAAGTGGCACCGGACACCCCCGTATTCACCACGCCCATGACCAAGGAAATCGATCGTTGCCGTGCCGCGCTGGAAATGGCGGCCGATGGCAAGCACGTTGCCATGGTGTGCAGCGGCGATGCGGGCGTCTACGGCATGGCGGGCCTGTGCTACGAGCTGGCGCATGAATTCGCGCCCGTAAAGATTCACGTGGTGCCGGGCATTACCGCAGCTCTAAGCGGCGCATCGCGCTTGGGCGCGCCTTTGACCCACGACTTCTGCGTTATTTCTCTGTCCGACTTGCTTACCCCCTGGGAGCTTATCGAGCAGCGTTTGGCGGCAGCAGCCGGCGCCGATTTCTGCATTGCGCTGTACAATCCGGCAAGCCATCGTCGTACCGATTACCTGCAGAAAGCCTGCGATATCTTGCTGGCCAACGGCAAGGATGCCGACATTATTTGCGGTGTAGTGCGCAACATTGGCCGCCCCGGCGAAGAAACCTGGACAGGAACGCTTCAGGAATTGCGCGACTTCCCTGCCGACATGTTCTGCACAGCGTTTGTGGGCAACAAGGCCACAACGATTATCGATGGGAAGATGGTTACGCCGCGTGGTTACCAGAAAAAGAAGCAGTGGAATAAAAACGAGCAGTAACACCTGATAGAGCGCGCGAAGCACGTGAGTTCGAGCGGAGCGTAAGATACGCGAGACGCAAGCGAACAAGGCGTGCGCGCCACAAGTGCAGCGCAAATGTGGCAAGAAGACGATACTGCGGGCTCAAGCGGCATCGAGTGCAAGTAAACAGCTCAAGACGTCAAGGCATGGCAAGAAAGGCACTAAGCGGAAATACCGTGACGAAGGCATCGAACATATTGATTTTCGGGGGCACGTCCGAGGGACGCGAGCTCACGCAGCTCTTGGCGGATACGGGCGTGTCCGTGTGCGTGAGCGTTGCGACCGAGCGCGGCTTGAAAGACTTCTTTGTGGACAGCCCTTTGGTTTCGTTTCACCAAGGAGCGCTCACCCAAGAGGAAAAAGTCCAGTTCATGGGCGATTTCGATGCTGTTGTTGACGCCACGCACCCGTACGCGCAAAGCATCAGCGGGCATGTGCGCGAAGCTGCAGCGCTGGCGGGAAAACCATACGTGCGCGTGTTACGTCCCTTAGGCGACGTACAAGACTGCCTGGTGGCACCCACGCTTGCGGAAGCCGTTGCCCTGATTCCCGCGGAAGGTGCCGTGCTCTCCACGACAGGAGCCAAGGAACTTGCCGTTTACCAGGCGCTTCCCCATTTTCAGGAACGCTTAGTAGCACGCGTGCTCGATGATGAAGCGTCGCTTGAAAAAGCACGGAGCATGGGGTTGCCCGATGAGCATATCCTGGCGGGACGCGGACCGTTCTCACAGCAGGAAAACGAAGGCGTAATCGAGCGTTTCGACATAAAAACCCTGGTCACAAAAGAATCGGGGACTGCCGGCGGTTATCCCGAAAAACTTGCAGCAGCGCGTGCGCACAATGTGACCGTTGTAGTTGTTGCCCGTCCCGTTGAAGAAGACGGCATGTCGGTCGAAGAAGCATTTTCGGTGCTGTGCAACAACGACGCGCTCGCATCGTCCAACGCTGCGAGCGCGGGAACGACACCGCGCGACCCTGCGGAATTGCCGCACGACCTCGCAACAAGCGGTTCGCGCGTCTTCGCAAACACTGAAATCTGAGCCTTATCAGCCCAAGGAGCAAACGCATGAAGAAAGTCTATTTGGTGGGAATCGGCATGGGAAACCCCGACACGCTCACCTTGGGAGCGCAGCGCGCCGTGGAAGAAAGCCAGCTGGTCATTGGCGCGCGTCGTTTGGTTGACGCCTTCCCCCAGTTCGAAGGCGAGCGCTTGATCATGATTAAGTCAAGTGACATCGCGCAGGCAATCCACGAAAGCGCGGCAAGCACTATAAGCGTGCTGCTTTCGGGCGACCAAGGTTTCTACAGCGGCGCAGCGGGCTTGTACGACCTGCTTGCCGATTGCAATGTTGAAGCACTGCCCGGTATCTCTTCGCCTGTTTACTTCTGCGCGAAACTGAAAAAGCCCTGGCAGAACGCTCATTTAGTATCCGCCCACGGACGCAGCTGCAACGTGGTGGGCGCCGTACAAAGCCATGCCGTTACGTTTGCGCTTACGGGCGGCAATGCGAAAGTTCACGAGATTTGCCAGGAGCTGTGCGAACGCGGGCTGGGTCACGTGCGCGTTTATGCGGGCGAGCGTTTGAGCTACCCCGATGAGCGCATCGTCAGCGGCACCGCAAGCGAACTGGCGCAGCAAGAATTCCTGGATTTAGCGGTCATGCTCGTGGAAAACGACGCCCCCCTGCACCGTCGTTACAACGCGCCCAGCTTCGCCGACGGCGATTTCCAACGCGGCGATGCCCCCATGACTAAAGAAGAAGTGCGCGAGCTTTCCGTATGCAAGCTGCACCTGGAGCCGCAGCATACCGTGTGGGATGTGGGCGCAGGCACGGGTTCCGTGTCCCTTGAAATGGCGTTCGCCGTAACGGAAGGCCAGGTCATTGCAATAGAACGCAACGAACCCGCGCTGGAACTCATGGCGCAGAACAAGGAACGCATGGGTGCGTGCAACTTGCGCATTGTGGCTGGCAAGGCCCCCGAAGCACTGGAGCCGCTGCCTGCCCCCGATCGCGTGTTCATTGGCGGATCGGGCGGAAACTTAACGCGCATCATGCAAGTGGCGCTTGAGAAGAACCCGCACGTGCGCTTCGTGGTAACCGCCATCACGCTGGAAACCATCGGTACGGCGCTGCAAAGCTTCAAAGAACTTGGCCTCATGAACGTTGAAATCGTGCAAGCAAATATCTCGCGCGACCGCAAAGCAGGTCCGTATCACCTGATGACGGCCGAAAATCCCGTCTATATCATGAGTGCGGAAGGTGCCGGTGCAGGTGCTGATGCTACGGATGCTGCGGCAGATGCTGCCGACGCAAACGCAGGCACCGCCGCGTCCACCGCCGCCGCAAGCGAAGGAGCGAGCGACGCATGTTAGCACAGCTTCCGCGCGTTTTATTCGCTGCCGCATCCAGCGGCTCGGGAAAAACAACCGTGACGAGCGGCATTTTGCGCTGCCTTGACAGGCGCGGCGCGAACGTGCACGCGTATAAGTGCGGCCCCGACTACATTGACCCCATGTTCCACCGCTCGGTGCTGAACACGCCGTGCCGCAACCTGGATTTGTACTTCTCCACGGAAGACCAGGTGCGCACGCTGCTGGCCGAAAGCGCGCTTGCGGGTGCCTGCGCTGGCATCCATGCAGAAAACGAGATGGCCGTACACGAAGAGACCGCTTCACAAGACGCGGCGGCCTCGCAGCGCATTGCCGTTCTGGAAGGCGTCATGGGCTACTACGATGGTCTGGGCGGCACCACAGTAACGGCAAGCGCTTACCACGTTGCGCAAACCACCAGCACGCCGGTGATTCTAATTGCCGACGGGCGCGGTGCGTCGCTTACGCTGGTTGCGTCGCTGAAAGGCATCATCGAATACCGCCAGCCCAACAACGTGGTGGGCGTTATCATCAACCGCTGCACGAAGAGCTTGGCCACGCTGCTTGCACCCGCCATTGAGCAGGAATGCGGCATTCCCGTTTTAGGCTACGTGCCGAACAAGCCCGAATTCGCGCTGGAGAGCCGCCATCTGGGCTTGGTTACCGCAAACGAAGTGGATGACCTGCAAAAACGTATTGATGCCGTGGCGGACACGCTGGAGGAAACCATCGACATTGATGCGCTGCTTGCCGTGGCGCAGCAGGCACCGGCGCTGGAATATAATCCTTCGCACGTGACGGCCGCAACCGCGGATAAACCGATTATCGCCGTGGGGCAAGACGAGGCCTTCTGCTTCTATTACGAAGAAAGCTTGGAGCTGTTGCGCGAACTTGGCGCTGATCTGGCGTTTTTCTCACCACTGGCGGGCGATACGCTGCCCAAGGGCACGTGCGGCGTTTACTTGGGCGGCGGTTACCCCGAGCTGCATGCCGCTGCCTTGGCGGAAAATAAAGCACTGGCACGCCAGCTACGCGAACGTCACACGGCGGGCATGCCGCTGTTTGCGGAATGCGGCGGCTTCATGTACTTGCAAGAAAACCTGACCGATATCGAGGGTCGCACTTGGCCCATGGCAGGCGTTATCCCTGGTGAAGTGCATTACACGGGCAAACTTTCGCGCTTTGGCTACATTGAGCTCACCGCTTCCGAGCACGGCATGGGCCTTGATGCGGGCGACACATTGCGCGCGCACGAGTTCCATTACTTTGACAGTTCGCATAACGGGCAAGCGTGCCACGCCGTGAAATACACGGGCAAGCAGTGGGATTGCTGCGTGCTGGAAGATCGTCTTTTTGCGGGATTCCCCCACTTCTACCTGCCGAATTGCCAAAAACTCGCACGTGGTTTCGTGGAAGCGGCGGCTGCCTATAAACACGAGATGAACGGCGCGGAAGAAGCGCCGCGCCCCGAGCAAAGCGCCACAAACGAGTCATCTAGCAGCACGGAAGCGCAGGGTGTCCAATGAGCGTTGCCTTCTGCGTAAGCGTAGCGCTTGTTGTGGGCTACGTTGCCGATTTGCTGTTCGGCGAGCATTTCGCCGCCATCTGCCCCGCTATCCTGCTGGGCAAGCTCATTGCGAAACTTGAGCCGCCGTTGCGTGCGCGCGCCAAAAACGACCCCGCGAAGCTGCGCCGTGCCGGGCGCATCCTGGTTGTTGCCGTGTGCGCTACCGCGTTTGTGCCCACGCTGGCAATTTCCGTGGTGGCATGGCTCATTCACCCGGCAGTTTTCCTGATATTACAGGCATTTTGGTTCTACCAGATTATGGCAACGCGCTGTCTAGCCGATGCCAGCCTGCCCGTTTACCAGGCACTTCAGGAAGACGACTTGGAAAAAGCGCGTCGCGAAGTAGGTATGATCGTGGGACGCGACACCACCGAGCTCACGGCCGAAGGTTGCACGAAAGCTGCCGTGGAAACCGTTGCGGAAAACACGAGCGACGGCTCCATTGCCCCACTGATTTATTTCGCGTTGGGCGCAGCACCGCTGGCGATGCTTTACAAAGCCATCAACACCATGGACAGCATGCTTGGATACAAAAACGAGAAGTACCTTGATTTCGGGCGCGCCGCAGCGTTGCTTGATGACGTGGCGAATTTCATTCCCGCGCGCATCACCGGCTTGTTGTTGTGCGCTGCAGCCGTCTTCGTGCCTGGCTGCAGCCCCGCACGCGCCGCTCGCATCTGGGCGCGCGATCGCAAGAAAAGCACGTCCCCGAATTCGGGACAGTGCGAGAGCGCAGTTGCGGGTGCGCTGGGCGTGGCGCTGCTAGGCGACGCGGTGTACTTCGGCAAAATTGTCCACAAGGAAAGCGTGGGCGATGCAACCCGCGTCATTGCACCAGCCGACATTACAACCAGCCATAAGCTGATGTTTGCAGCGGCAAGCATTGCGTGCGCATTAGCGCTGGTCATTCGCTTGCTTGTTTCTGGAATTGTCTAGCGCCAAGCACACAGGGATTGAGCAGAAGCGCTTGGGAGCGTATTTGAAGGAAGGGGTTTTCCACATGCTTGAACACGGAGGCGACATCAAGGGCTTCCAGGAGGAATACGGCACGCGCCCACTTGATTTTTCGGCGAACATCGCGCCGCTGGGCGTACCCACCGAGGTGCGCGAAGCGGTTTGTGCCGCGCTGGACGACGTTGCCAACTACCCCGACCCGCTATGCCGCGACCTGGTACGCGCACTAGCTGTCCACGATACCGTTGACGAGCGCTGCATTCTCTGTGGAAATGGCAGCTCGGACTTGCTCTTTCGCCTGGTAGCGGCGGTAAAACCGCACCGCGCGCTGGTTTGTGCACCTACGTTTGCGGAATACGAGCAAGCGCTGGCAACCACGAACGCAGCACTGGATTTCTATCCGCTTTCCGAGCAGTACGACTTCGCCGTGCGTGACGACTTCGCCGATTTCATTACCCCCGAAACCGACTTGGCAGTGATTTGCCAACCGAACAATCCTTCAGGTGCGATCGTATCGCACGAGCTGATGGAGCGCATTCTGGAGAAGTGCGTGCAGTACAACACCACGCTTCTGGTAGATGAGTGCTTCGTGGGCTTTTTGGACGACCCGCACGAAATCAGCGTGGTTCCCTGGCTTGAACGCTACCCGAACTTGGTGGTACTGAAAGCGTTCACGAAGCTCTACGGCATACCGGGCATTCGCCTGGGCTACGCGCTGACCAGCAACAACGCTCTTATCGAAGCAATACGTGCAGCAGGTCAGCCTTGGAGCGTATCAAACTTGGCACAGGCGGCGGGCATTGCGGCGCTGGGCTGCACCGAATACGTAGAGCAGGTGCGCACCATCACACGCGAAGAGCGTGCATTCCTGAAAGCAGCGCTGAAAGAGCGCAACTTTGCTAGCTGGGGCACCGCGAACTTCCTGCTGTTCCACGTGGCAGAGCAGCCGGACGCACCAACGTTCGTGCAACAAATGCGCGAGCAAGGCGTGTTAGTGCGTGATTGCGCGAACTACCACAACCTGGACCAGGGATGGTATCGCATTGCCGTGCGCTCGCATGAGGAAAACGTACGGTTGCTGCAAGCTATCGATGCTGTGCTTGAACAGCGGAAACACGGGTACTAGCAGGGCGGCAAGCAAGCAACGCTTTCGTAAGCAGTAGCGAGCGCGCAATGGCACCTGCAAGCTCAACAGAGAAGCTGCCGTAACGGCTTCTCCAAACTGAGAAATTAGAACCAGGAACGCGAAACAGCGTTACCATAAAGGGGAACGCACGAAAGGGAAAGGAAATCGCATGACGGCAAAAGCCATTATGGTGCTGGGCACCACTTCCGACGCCGGCAAAAGCTTTGTCGCTGCGGCGCTGTGCCGCATTTTTGCGCAAGACGGCTACAAAGTCGCACCCTTCAAAAGTCAAAACATGGCTCTGAATAGCTATATTACCGCCGAAGGGTTGGAAATGGGCCGCGCGCAAGTCATGCAGGCCGAAGCAGCGGACATTGAGCCTTCGGTGCTCATGAACCCTGTGCTGCTTAAGCCCACGGGCGATACCGGCAGCCAAGTTATTGTGCTGGGCGAGGTGCGCGGCGACATGCCCGCGCGCGATTACTACGCGTTCAAAGACCAGCTGCGCCCCACCATCAAGCAGGCATACGACACGCTGGCAGAGCAAAACGACATTATCGTGCTGGAAGGCGCCGGCAGCCCCGCTGAGATCAACCTGAAGCAAAACGACTTCGTGAACTGCGGCATGGCGGCCATGGCGAAGGCTCCCATCATTCTAGTGGGCGACATCGACCGCGGCGGCGTGTTCGCTAGCTTGTACGGCACCATCAAGCTGCTGGAACCCGAAGAGCAGGCCATGGTGAAAGGCACCGTGATCAACCGCTTCCGCGGCGATGTATCGCTGCTGGAAAACGGCCTGGACATGCTGGAAAGCCTGACCGACACCCCCGTAGTGGGCGTTATTCCCTACATGCACGTGGACATCGACGACGAAGACTCGCTTTCCGGCCGCCTGAGCGCCACCACGCCCACTGCCGGCATGGTTGACGTTGCCGTTATTGGGCTTCCGCACATCTCGAACTTCACCGATTTCAACCCGCTGGGACGCTTCCCCGGCGTTGCCGTGCGCTACGTTTACAAGCCCGAACAGCTTGGCGCGCCGGACTTTTTAGTGGTGCCCGGCTCGAAGAACACCATGGGCGACTTGGCCTGGGTGCGCAAAGTCGGGCTTGACCAGGCAATTCGCGCATATGCCGCAACGGGACGCCCCGTGTTGGGCGTATGTGGCGGCTACCAGATTCTGGGACGCTCCATTGCCGACCCCGACAACACAGAAGGCGGCGGCACCGCAGAAGGCTTGGGACTGCTTCCCGTGCATACCGTATTTCAAGGTGCGAAGACGCGCACGCGCGTGAAAGCTACCACGGGCACGTTCGGCAATGTTTTAGCGCCACTATCAGGCACAACACTTGATGGCTACGAGATCCACATGGGCGTTTCCACCATCGAGGAAGAGTGCAGCGCTGTACCCTTCGCCACGCTGGAATACGAAGACGGCCGCCCCAACGCTCAAGACGGTTGCGTATGCGGCAACGTTATGGGTACGTACTGCCACGGCCTTATGGAAGAAGGCAGCTTCCCGTTTGAGCTGGCGCGCATGCTGTGCGAAGCACGTGGGATTTCCACCGAAGGATTCCCCACCGAGAGCTTCCGCGCTTACAAGAACCGCCAATACGACCAGCTGGCGCAAACCGTGCGCGAGTCGCTGGATATGGACGCTATTTACCGCATTGTTAAGGAGGGGCTATGAGCAACCCATTAGATGAGATTCAGTTTGTGAAGCCGGCCGATATTGAGACGCACAGCTTTGAGATTATTACCTCTGAGCTGGGAAATCGCGTTCTTGATCCAGAAAACGAGCTGGTTATTAAACGCTGCATCCACACGTCGGCCGACTTCGATTACGCCGACAACCTGTGCTTTTCCGAGCATGCCGTGTCGCGCACGGTCGAGGCGCTGAAATCGGGTGTGAGCATTGTGACGGACACGAACATGGCGAAAGCCGGCATCAACAAGCGCGTGCTGGGGCGTTTCGGCGGCGAAGCGCTGAACTTCATGACCGACCCCGATGTTGCCGCCGAGGCGAAAGAACGCGGCATCACCCGCTCCGCCGTGTGCATGGAGCGCGGTGCGGCGCTGGGAAAACCCCTGATCTACGCCGTGGGTAATGCACCGACCGCCCTTATCCGCCTGTATGAGATGCTTGAAGAAGGCTCCATGGTCACGCCGGCGCTCATCGTGGGTGTGCCCGTTGGCTTCGTGAACGTGGTGGAGTCCAAAGAGCTCATTTTGAGTCGCACCGACGTGCCCTACATTGTGGCGCGCGGACGCAAAGGCGGCTCCAACATTGCTGCATGCATCTGCAACGCGCTGCTCTACCTTGCTTCCAACAACGAGCGCTCGTAACATCGATTGTTGACAAATTACCCCACCTTTTGTCAACAACGATAGTCAATCTCTTAGACGCGCAGCCCGAAACAAAAACCAAACAACCCTTTGACCAGGACATAAAAAGAATCCGAGATGCGAAAAGCACCTCGGATTCTTCATGCTGTTGACAAAAGGTGGGGTAATTTGTCAACAACATACACTCAGCCTACCTGTCTCGCAGTGCCGCAATGCCACCGCGAATGAACGTATCCAACGACCCTCGCATACGCGCCCAGTCGGCACTAGCGGGGGTTTCTATCGCAGCCATATAACAGCCGCTCATCTGAAAACGGAAGATCATCTGAGCAACATCCTGAGGCAAGCCGTCTTTCACCAAGTCGGCATAGATGTCGCCCTCCATGATGCCTTCAGGAAACCTCAGATACACCTGAAGAAAATGAGGGTCACGCACCAACGCATGATAACGCCGGCTTTCGCGCAACATCACACAGAAAGGCTGGCGACCACCCCGCTCTTGGCACCCATCACATCGAAGCTGGATACGCAATTCCTGGGAGTGCTGGTTCATCTCCTTAACCAGCCGCACAAATACGTCATCGGCATTGTCAAAGTGCGCATAAAACGTTGACCTGCTCACATTCGCCTCGCGCGCCAGCTCCGAAACACTCACCGCCTCGAAAGGCTTCTTCTCCAGCAAATGCAAAAGAGCATTAGCTATTTTCTGCTCGGTTTGTTTATTTCTTGAGTCGAGGCGTGTCATAGTTCTTCCTTAAATTTCGTACACTATGTACGAAATTGTACAGCAAAACAAAAGCCAATCTTTTACACTTTTTCAAAACCAACAACACAAGGAGAAGCCATGGCTTTTGAGGTCACCTTACACCAAATGATTATCTTTTTCCTGATTCTTGCCGTTGGCTTTGTCGCTGGCAAGAAAGGCGTCATTAAGCAAGAATCTATGCCCCACCTCACTCAGATCATTTCCAAGATTCTGCTACCTGTGCTTATTTTCTACGGAACTATCGCTACCACCAAAGAGGCCATCGCAGAAAATGCCATCATTGTGGTATTCGCCATCGTCTTCTACGTTGTGGTAACAGTGATTCTTTTCGCTACGGCAAAAATCATGCGCCTCAAGGGAGACCGCGATAAGATTTTTACCTTCTGCTTCATGTTCGGAAACACGGGTTTTGTGGGTATTCCGCTGCTGGTTGCCTTGTTCCCCACCGCAGGCATGCTGTACATGATGCTATTCACCATTGTTGACCAGGCTATTTTCTGGACCTTTGGCATTTGGATGGCCACGGGTCGCGACCGCCAAACCAAATTCACCATCAAGAATTTCATTTCGCCCAACATCATTGCCATAGCGCTTGCCTTGATTGTTGTGCTTATCGGCGTTCCTATTCCCGTTGTGATCAACGATACCCTAGCAACCATCAGCAAAGCCACCAGCGCTATGTGCATGATGTATCTAGGTGCCATGGTGTGTTTCTCCAAATGGATGCAGGTGCTGAAATGCGCCGAGCTTTATGTGGGCATTGTCGTAAAGATGGTTTTGCTGCCTGTAATTGGCGGCCACATTTTCATGCTTATTGGCTTACCTCAACCCATGATGGTATCCATGGTTGCCATCATGAGCTTGCCCATCATGACCGTTGTTCCCATGATTGCCTCCATGAACAGCAACGAAGGCGAATATGCCACCGGCATGACCGTGGTCACCCTGGTAGTTTCCGTAGCAACCATTCCGCTTGTGCAGCTTTTGGCATTCATGTAGTCTCAGCGAGCGAACTTTATTTGCCGCAGTAGATAGCGATGACCTGCGAGGCAAACGCCACATTCTGTCAACCCGCGGCGCGACCCGACGAGACCGCGCCCCCGTTCCCTTGTTGACAAACTACCCCACCTTTTGTCAACAAGCCATCATCCGATGCGAAAGGGCCCTTCCCGATATGAACTCCTTTTATTGCCGAGTCGCCTTGATGGGTGCGACGGATTACCTAGATGCGAACACGCAATAGAAGGCCACCTTGTCGAAAAACGGACGCAAATACGCCCAAATCGACGATGCGGGGCAGTTTGGGAGGTGAGGACGCGACACCTTGAGGCCCTTCGGCTCCATCACATACAATAAAAGCCCAGGTCGCAAGAATCTCCTGACGATTTCAAACGCTGCAAACTCTTCTCCACCTGCCCCGTACCGTCGATTTGGGCGTTTTCAGACGAAAAAAGCGACAACATAGGCGTCATGAGACCAAAAAGACGTCGAAACCAAGTAACGACGAGACGCAAGCGAACCCAAGCGCACACCAAACTCCTGGCACGCAGGCCCTTAGAGACGTTCGCCGGATGGACGACTCCGTCCCCTGCTCCAAAGAGGGAAACGAAGCAAAGGGGCGTGCGCCGGCACAAGTCGAGCCGAACCGCGACGCTTTTGATAGGTTGAACGAGCCCCAAGCGCGAAGAAGCATTATCCAAGCGGAGCCGTAAGGCGAGCCCTTGCCAGCGGGCGCCCCTTCTAAATTACCGAAAACTGGCAGCGTTTCCCTGCTCTGATAAAAACGACCCACTTTTCTGTGGGTTTACCATGGCTTACTTTTTTGCGACCTGGAGAAATGGCGATTTTCGACGACCCCAAAGAGGAAAGTCCACCGAAAAGTGGGTCGTTTTTATCATGCCGATCACATAACTGGGCGGTATCGCGTCAGAAAACATCTGAACGCGAATTACACACCGCAGCGGGACGCAAAGAACCCGAGGCGCACAGGGCGCCTCGGGTTATCAAACGCTCGAATTGTTGACAAAAGGTGGGGAAATTTGTCAACAAAAAGGCTACTCGGAAGAACGGAACGC
>CAKTYF010000037.1 GCA_934631995.1 uncultured Eggerthellaceae bacterium | reverse complement strand
CCCGGCGCAAAAACCGTCAATAGTTCCCAGCCAATAAGACAAGAGAAGCCAACAACGGCCAGCCAGTGCATTACAATGATGTCTGAAAGGTCTTTATCGTTTTGAACTGCGATTTTACTCACGCTTCCCCTCTATATCAACCTCTAAGCATGATGCAGAACGCGTCAAAAATGAACGAATTCAATATTACCACCTGTCGTATTAGAAACGCATGGGAAAGATAATCGTATTGCAGCTTGGAAGATTGCGCCTTGCTTCCAAGAAACACCGATCGCACGGCTCTAATTCGCCATCGATGACAACCAAAAGAAGGCGAAGAAGAAGAGAAGGAGGATAGGATGAGTAAAGATGTAAAGGGGAAAACCATTATCAAGGGCATTGGCTTTGACAGCTTTGGTCTGGGTGCTAATGCCTGCATGGTCGATATCGACGAGGAGAACGACAAGATTCTCAGAATCCGCCCGTTCCACTTCGATGACCATCAGACTCCCGAGGAGCTCAACGCCTGGAGGATCGAGGCAAGGGGGAAGGTTCTCGAGCCGGGCTTTAAGACAATGATGTCTCCGCTTTCACTTTGCTACAAGAAAAGAATCTATTCCAAGAACCGCATTCCCTATCCCTTGAAGCGCATTGACTGGGATCCCAACGGCGAGCGTAACCCGCAGAACCGTGGTACCAGCGGATACGAGCGCGTGAGCTGGGATGAAGCGGCCGAAATCGTGGCGAACGAAATCAAGCGCATCCACGATGCCTATGGTCCGACCGCAATTCTGTGCGAGATCGACGGCCACGGCGAAACCGCAATCGTGCATGCAAGCCACGGCTGCATCACTCAGCTTCTTGATCTGTGCGGCGGCTTCACGCTGCAGGCTCGCCAGCCCGACAGCTGGGAAGGCTGGTACTGGGGCGCCAAGCACATTTGGGGCATGGACCCGCTGGGACAGCAGAACAAGCAGAACAACGTTATCAAGGACATCTCCGAAAACGGCGACGCTATTCTGTTCTGGGGTGCCGACCCCGAAACCACGCCTTTGGGCTGGGGCGGCTACATGGCTTCCAAGCTGTGCTACTGGTTCACCGAAATCGGCGTAAAGCAGATCCACATTGCTCCTGACGTAAACTACGCAAACGCTGTTCACGCAGACAAGTGGGTTCCCGTTCTTCCGAACACCGACGCTGCCCTGCAGCTCGCTATTGCCTACACCTGGCTCAAAGAAGACACTTACGACAAGGAATACCTGGCCACGCATGCTGTTGGCTTCGAGAACTTCGCCTACTACGTAATGGGTGGCGAAGACGGCGTGCCTAAGACCCCGAAATGGGCCGAGAAGATCTGCGGCGTTCCTTCTTACACCATTAAAGCTATTGCTCGTTACTGGGCTAAGTCCGCTGTTTCCATTGCTCACTGCAACGGCGGCTCCTTCATTAGGTCTTGCTTCGCTCATGAGCCAGCTCGCTTGGAAGCCGCGCTTTTAGGTATGCAGGGCTTCGGCAAGCCGGGCGCAAACCAGTTCAAGTTCATGGAGTGGACGCTGTTCGGCATTCCGACGCTTGATCCGCTGCCGCCTTCGGTACATATCCCCAGCTTGGGCGCGGCTTATCGCGGCTACGTAACGGGCACGAAGGAAAGCTTCATTCCTAAGACCATGATTCCCGAGGCAATTTTGAACCCGCCCGTTCAGTGGTACGGTCACATTGCCGCCGGCTTCCCGCGCGCCGACCAGTTCAACGGCCCCTACACCTTCCCCTGCGAAGGCGGCAGCCGCATCCACATGATCTGGTCCGACTCTCCGTGCTGGGAGACCTGCTGGAACGGCGGCTTCAAGATGCAAGACGCCCTGCGCGACGAATCCATTGAGTTCGTGGTGATCCAGCATCCCTGGATGGAAAACGACACCATGTTCGGCGACATCATTCTTCCTTCGAACACAAAGTTCGAGTGCGAAGACATTGGCACCGACTGCGACTCCGGCCAGTGGAACGTTGTGTACTACGAGCAGCGCGCCATCAAGCCGATCGGCGAGTCCAAGTCCGATAAGGAAGTTGTTGGCGAAGTTGCCAAGAAACTTGAGAAGTTCGGTGGCATTTACGAGGACATCTACAACAAGTACAACGGCGGCAAGACCGACGACGAGTGGATCCGCGTGGGCTTTGACACCAGCGGCGTTCCCGAGGACCTGACGTTCGAGGAATTCAAGGAGAAACAGTCCTACGTATTCCCCACCAGGGAAGACTGGAAGGACATTCCCGCTGGCATGCGCGAATTCCATGATGACCCCGAGGGGCACCCGCTGCAGACGCCTTCTGGAAAGATGGAATACTACTCCACCACGCTGGCGCACCACTTCCCCGACGACAAGATCCGTGGACCTATCCCCCACTGGATTGACGAGGGCGACGGCCATCAGGAGCGTCAGTACCTGGAGCGCGGCCGCAAGTACCCGTTCTTGATCGTGTCCAACCACCCGCACTTCCGCGTGCATGCTCAGCACGACGACGTAACCTGGTTCCGCGAGATTGAGACCTGCAAGGTAACCGGCCCCGACGGCTACAAGTACGAGCCCGTTTGGGTGAACCCGAAGGACGCTGGCATGCTTGGCCTGAAAGATGGCGACATCGTTAAGGTCTACAACGAGCGCGGTGCCGTTCTGGGTGGCGTTATGGTGACCGAGCGCATTATGCCGGGCGTTGTTCTGCAGGACCACGGTGCACGTTGCGACACCATCGTTTTGGGCGAAGGCGGCCTTGACCGCGGCGGCGCAAACAACCTGATTGCCCCCACGGCAACCACCTCTAAGAACGCTCACGGCGAAGTGACCAGCGGCTTCTTGGTAAACATCGAGAAGGTTGACGTGTTCGCACTTGCTCAGCAGTACCCCGAGGCGTTCGGCCGTACCTACGAGCCGGATTGCGGCCTTGTTGCTGAAGCTCGCATTGTCAAAGGAGAGTAATTATGGCAAAAGTGTTTATTTTTGATTCCGCAAAATGCAACGGCTGCCGCAACTGCCAACTCGCCTGCAAAGACGAGCACGTTGACAACGAGTGGCTGCCCTATGCAATGCCCCAGCCCGATACCGGCCAATTCTGGACCAGCATTGAGGAAAAAGTCCGCGGCCAGGTACCTAAGGTTAAGCTGTCCTACATTGCCAAGCGCTGCCAGCACTGCGACGACGCTCCCTGCATGAAGGTTGCTCCCGAAGCAGTTTACAAGCGCGAAGACGGCCTGGTCATCATTGACCCCGAAAAGGCAAAGGGCAAAAAAGAACTCGTGGACGCTTGCCCCTACAACGCCATCTTCTGGAACTACGAGCTTGAGATTCCCCAGAAGTGCACGGGCTGCGCTCACTTGGTTGATACAGGCGAGCTGCCCCACTGCGTAGACGTGTGCCCTCATCAGGCACTTCGTTTCGGCGACGAGGAAGAGTTTGCGGAAGAGATCGCGCAGGCAGAGGCATTCTTGCCCGAGCGTGCCGAACTGGACAAGCCGCGCACGTACTACCTCAACATGCCCAAGCGCTTTGTGGCTGGCATCGTCATTGATCCCGAGCAGGACGAAGTTCTGATTGGCGCGAAAATGACGCTGCAAAACGTTGAAACCGAAGAAGTCTACACGACGACAACCGACGACTTTGGCGACTTCTGGTTCCATCAAGTTCCTGCGGGCAAGTATCGCGTATACGCAGAAGCTGAAGGCTACCTCAATCGCATGATCGAAGTTGACGCAACTGATATCGACGTGAACGTTGGCCCTATCGAGCTGTACGTTAACAACTTCGCGTAAGGCATTGACTGATTGATGTGCACTGTTTTCCTTCCTCCCAGCAGCGCACATCAAAAAGGCGCAAGAAAAGAAGCCCTGCTTGATGAGCGGGGCTTCTTTGTTGTGGGGATACGGGCGCACAAAGCGGTAGAACACGGAGCAGCAAGGAGTCCAAGGAACGCGGCGACAGGCACTCCCGTCCGCAAAAAAGGCGTTGACCTACACCAACGCCTTACGATATCGCACTTTACTGTTTCCGTTCGCCGCGCTCTATTCATTGCAATCGCACGGACGCATCTTCTTCCGTTTCATGACTTCCTCGGCATGTTCTTCCAGCTTATCCACGAAGTAACGCATTTCCTCGCGATCATCGTATTCATTGACCAGCGCATATGCGTTCGTGAAGTAGCGCGTATCCGCCTTGATTTCCTTCGCAACCGTGTGCTGCTTGATAACGCCCGCCAAAAGCGGACGATACTCTCGATCCACGCGCGACAGCAAGTGCATGCTATCGCCCGGATCGGACGAGAAAAACTCCAGGTGATCCGTAGCGGGAATCAAGCCGATATCAGGATAAAAACCTCTGGTCCCGCAAATATCGATGAAATCTTTACGGAAATTGTCGCCGTACATATCCGCTTCCATAATGAAGTGGAACGGCTTCATGTCATCAAGGCTGAAGCTTTCCTCTTCGGCGTACTTGGAATTTTTCGACACGCCCAGCACCAACTCGCCGTAGAACTCTGGAACAGGAATCGCGCGAATGTAATCCGGGTATTCCGGCGGCGTGAAATCACCTTCAGGACGAATGCACATGTCAAACGACACATCGACTTTTTCCATTTCGACCATCTGAGCTGCGTTAAGACCAAAATGATCCATATTGACGAACTCAAAACGTAAGTCGGCAAAATGAGCTTTTGCATCGGGGATGATTTCGTTGATGCCAATGTAGAGCGTATTGACATGCAGCAAATTCAGAATTCTGATGCGCGGATTCTTCGTTGACTTCAGCTTTTGCAGCGAAGCGCGCAAGTTCTGCTCGTCGGAGATAATCTTGCTGGCAAAGCGCAGCGTTTGCTCTCCCGCAACCGTTAGCGTCAGAGGTCGCGTATCATAAAAGAGTTGGCATTTCAGTTCTTTGCTCAGGGCATTCATGTGCCGGCTGAGTGTAGGCTGAGACATGTTCAAATCGCGTGCCGCGGCGGAATAATTCCTATGCGACGCCAGAGTTACAAACTCGTGATACAACGAGATATCCATTGGATCCCCTGCCTTAAACTCCCCCTTGCATTTGCACAATTATACGCCTTACTATACAAAACTTGAATAATGCGCCTTAATCATTTGCATAATAAACTATATAGAAATTGAATAAGAGCAGTTCAGAACGTTGTGTATTTTTATGATTTTCGGCTCACTCGAAAAAAGCAGGATTGACGAATTTTTACCTTTGAAAACAGCGCCGCACCATCCCCTGAAATACGCGC
Source organism: uncultured Eggerthellaceae bacterium (assembly GCA_934631995.1). Taxonomy (GTDB): domain Bacteria; phylum Actinomycetota; class Coriobacteriia; order Coriobacteriales; family Eggerthellaceae; genus CAKUOV01. The sequence goes on along the minus strand of CAKTYF010000037.1, from coordinate 11,808 downwards.
GAAACAGCCCTCTTTTGAACAATAGGGACCCCTTCTGCAGCACCTTCAAAGGGCGCATTTTCCGCGCTTTTCGCCTTATGTATTTCCCGTATAGTGCAAATACAATTGTTGTATAGAGCCTTATGACCGAGCGAAAAGTTACCATACGTATTAAGCATTTGTACTGTTCGGGCCCCACTCTGTACAATGAAGATACTTGGGAAGGGGAAGGGAAAATGCAAGCCATCCCAAGTCAAATGGTTCAGCGAATAGCGCAAAAGATCACCACGATAATCACCTGATAATCATATAAACGATTTTCGCGCACGGGGCTTTGCATAGGGGAATGCAAAGGTTTGCTGGACTAGAAATCTATCTTTTTCAAAGGAGGAAAAATGGAAGAAAAGAAATCCTTCGGTTACGGATGGTTTCTAACCGTTCTGTGCGGCATGTTCTACTTCATGTCCTCTGGCTTTATCGTAGCCAGTGCGCAGATTCTTAATCCTGCAATGATGGCCGACATCGGCATCAGCGCAACTGTTCTGGGTCTTGGCTTCACCATCTTCGTTTGGTGCTCTGGCCTGCCCGCACCGCTGGTTGGTATCCTTATTGACAAGATTGGCACCCGTTGGTCCATCGCTATCGGCGGTTTGATCATGACTGTTGGCGCCATCTGCATGACCACCATTGTCCACAGCGCCGTTGGCTACATCATCTTCTTCGGCATCTTCATGGCTTTGGGTAACATTATGGCTGGTCAGGTTTCCATCCAGTCCACCATTGGCTTCTGGTTCCAAAAGCGCCGCGGCAAGGCTATGTCCATTGCAATGGGCATTGGCGGCCTGGGTTCCTTTGTTGCTCCCTTGGCGGTAAGCAACCTAATCAAAGACGGCTCATGGCAAAATGGCTGGATCCTGCTTGCAGTATTCGGCGTTATTATCGCAGTTCTGTCCATCCTTTTCGTACGCACTCACCCGGAAGAGAAGGGTCTCGAGGTTGACGGCGGCGAAACAGCGGTTGAAACCAAAGCGCAGAAGGTCAGCAAGGCCTTCAAGAACTCCGAGAAGCTTACTGCGAAGCAGATTCTTCACATGCCGAGCTTCTGGCTGTTGGCAATGCTGGGCTCCGGTGGCTTCTCCGCTTTCGCCCTGCAGAGCTCCATGGGTGTTTTGAACTTCAAGACCTTGGGCTTTGACCCGGCGTTCATCGCAAGCGTTGCTGCAATCTACGGTATTATCGCTTTGATTTTCAAGACCGTTTCCGGCTTCATTGCCGACTACATTGATGGTCGCCAGCTCATGATCATCGGCCTGGTCGTGGCAATCATCGGTGAAGTCTGCGCCGCATTCGCTTCCAGCGAGATCATGGTTTGGGCATTCTACATCTGCAACGGCTTCGCGTTTGGCATCACCGCAACCTGCCTGCCCACCACAGTTGCCAACTACTTTGGTCTGTACTCGTTCGGCAAGAGCCTGGGTACCACTATGGCAATTGGTTCCATTCTTTCTGGTTTGGTTTCCCTGGCTGTTGGCGCCGTATACGACGCTACGGGCGCATGCGCACCTGGCATCCTTGGCGTATCCGCACTGCTTGTCATCTGCATTATCGCTGGCCTGCTGTGCCGCCCCAAGAATGTTGCTGCTGTTAAGGGCGAAGGCGAATAGGAACTCTCAACCACCTATCCCCAAGGTGAACTTCGCGGATAACATGCGCTAGCCGCGACACCGATAACCCCGAGGATGCCCTCCAGGCCTCGGGGTTATTTTTATGCCTTCATACGCTTTCTGCTGCAAAGAAGATGCGCCGCGAAGAACGGCAACGAAAAACATACGGCGAGACACCTTTATAAGCAATCAATATAACGCCTGCTTATCATATAGATTGAACACCATTCGCTCTTCGCGTTGAAACGCAAATATCCGCATAAAGAAGGGGCGACGGATTTCACATCCATCGCCCCGTTGCCTCGTTCAAGTTCGCGTGAACGCGCTAACAAGCATTATCCGAATCGGTAAGAAACACCGTTTCCAAATGCGGGGTTTTCCCACTTGCTCACAATGGTATCGCCGCACAGAATGCGGCATGTTCCGCACTCAAGACAGCCCGCATAGTCAAATGAAGTCGATCCGTCTTCCTCGTAGCGATAAAGCCCTGCAGGACAGCATTTCACCAGTTTATCGAACTGATCGCGATCAGGATTCTCAACAAGCTCGATATGGGCATTGTCTTCGTCAACCGCAAACTTATCAACGGCAAGGCGCTCATCAATGGTCATCGGGGAAATCGTCATAGCGCATCAACTCCCTTCTTCATTTCTTTAAGCACCGAGAACAAGCCCCTGCTCTTCACCGGACGCATCATCTTCTTCTTCAGCGGTTCAACCGGCTCGCCATCAACGGCAAACAGGGCATGCATCATTTCGCATACCATGGATGGATACTCAGAGTACATGCGTTTCGTTTGCTCCATGAATGTCGGAACCTTCTGGTACGAGCGCAAATCCTTGAGCACAAAACTGTTTTCAAGCTCGGCCTTGTAGCCCGCAAGACCTGCCGCCGAGGTATCGCCTGCATCAATCGCCGCTGCAGCCGCGCGACCCGCCGCAGAACCAGAAGCAATTGCGTAGTCCATGCCGCGCACCTGATACCCCAGGTTAACGCAAAGCATGCCCGCGTCGCCTGCAACCAAGCAGCCGTTGCCCACCAACTCAGGCACCATGTTCAGACCGCCCTCGGGCACCAAATGAGCAGAATACTCAACCGTCTTGCCGCCCTCAATCAATGGCGCGATCAGGGGATTTGCCTTGAAATCGTTCATGAACTCCGAGAACGGCACATCTGACATTTGCAAATCGGAAAGCGTTGCCACCATGCCAAGGGAAATCGAGTCCTTGTTCGCATACAGGAAGCCGCCGCCCGCATGCCCTTTCGTGGGAGCACCCACGAACAACCATGCAGCGCCTTCGCCTTCGGCGCACCTGAACCGATCGGAAATGACCTGTTCAGGAAGGGAAATAACTTCTTTTGCGCCAACCGCCATCTGATGCGGCTTCGGCGTTGTTGCCAAATGCGCTTTTTCTGTAAGCAGGGAGTTTGCACCATCGGCGATAATCGTCACTTCAGCCGTGATTTCGTCGCCGCCAACAGAAACGCCCGTTACCCGATTGCCATCCCACAGCAAGTCATCAACAGTCATGCCGAACACGCATTCTGCGCCTTCCTCTTCGGCTTTTCCCGCCAGCCAGGCATCGAATTCCGCACGCAAAACCGTATAGCTTGCAACAGAATCATCGGCAAGCTTCGGCGTTGCGTACTCCATAGTCGTTGCAGCATCATCGGTCAAAAACGAAATGAGCTCATGGGTCACTTTGCGCTCAAGTGGCGCCTCTTCCTCGAAATTAGGGAACACTTTCTTCAAGGAATGCGTGTAAATACGCCCGCCCGTCATATTTTTAGAGCCGCCGTTTTCGCCGCGTTCAACCAGCAAAACCGACTTGCCCGCGCGTGCAAGCTCTACCGCAGCAACGCTGCCAGCACAACCGGCGCCAACCACAATTGCGTCAAAATCAGCCATAACAATCACCTTCCTCTACTTCTCTAACAGACTTAAAAGGTATTCTCGCGGTACCTTTCCCGTTTCTTTTCGTTGAAGCGAATCAACGATAACTACCTTCTTCGGGCGCTTGTAATGGCCCAACGCCGTGGCGCACCAATCGGAAATCTCCTGGGGATCCAGCTTGATGTCCGCATCTGGCTCAACGAACGCAACGGCCGATTCGCCCCAACGCTTGTCGCTTACGCGCTCAACAACAACATCGGCCACACCTGTGAATTTACGGATACATGCAGCAATTTCCGATGGGTATACGTTTTCGCCACCGCTGATGAACATCTCGTTTTTGCGATCGATTAACGTCAAGTGGCCATCAACGGATAGCCAACCAATGTCGCCCGTCAAATACCAACCATTGCGCATGACTTTTGCGGTTTGCTCGGGATTATTGAAGTAGCCATTCATGATGGTGGGCGTTTTCACCCACACCTCGCCTCTTTCACCCGCAGGCAAAACATCACCGTCATCTGCGCAAATGCAAATTTCCACCAAGGGAACAGCGCGTCCCACCGTGGTACCGCAAAAATCCGTTGCGTGATCTTCGGGAGATACCACCGCAATGGAAGAAGCAGTTTCAGTCATGCCGTATCCCTGCCAGAACATGCAGGGAATCAGCTTGCGGCATTTATGCAGCGTATCAGCATCCATGGGCTCGCCACCATAGGCTACCAGCTCAAGCGACGAAAGCTGCTCTTTCGTTCGCTCTAGGTAGCCCACAAGCTGGCGCAAGTGATACGGCAAAAGCCCCACATGCGTGGCTTGGTTTTTTTGAATGTCGGACACGATCAGGTAGTCTTTCGCACCCGAGGCAATGGCAACCACGCCACCGCTTGCAAGCACCACAAACGTTGATACGCAGGTCACATGGAAAAACGGAAGCACGAACAGCATTTTTGTATGCTCGTTGATGTGCATGGTCTGGCGGTCGATTTCAATACGCGCCAGCAATGCGCCATGCGAAAGCACCACGCCCTTCGGCGTTCCCGTTGTTCCACTGGTATACAGCAGCAGCGCAGGATCAGTTTCCTCCAGCTCGGCAACACGCGGAGCAGGCGCATTTGCCAACAGCGCTTCGTAAGCAGCGCCTTCACTGGGCAGACACTCCGTTCCCACCCGGGATCCTTGCACGGCAGCCCGCGCATCCGCCAACTTTTCTTCGGGAACGAACAGCAAACGCGGTGCAGCCTGCGCAATCAACGTAGACAGCACCGCACACGAAAACCGGGTCGAAAACGCCGCACACACCGCACCAATGCGCGAGCACGCCATGGTCAGCTCAATGAATATGGGCGCGTTCTTCGAGGTCAACGCCACAATATCGCCTTTTTCCACGCCGCGCGCGCACAAAGCGCCCGCAAGTTGCGAAACGCGTGCATCAAGCTGCTCATACGTGAAAGCACCGCCCTTGGAAATAAGGGCGGTACCCTGGGGGCTCAGCTGAGCCCCCTTCAGCAATATTTCGTCGATACGCGTCATGAGACCTTACAGTCCTCCGATGTAGTCGCTCTTACGCAGCACCTTTGCCTCGTACAGCTTCATGATTTCATCCTCGCTGAAGCCGACTTCGCTCAGAATGTCCTCGTTGTCCATGCCTTGCGACGGGCAACCGCGCCAAATCTGCGAAGGACGGTTCTTGAAGCGCGGAACCGAGGTAACGCCCTTCACGGTGCGACCATCCACGGTTTCCCACTCAATCCACGTGTTGCGCGCCAGATAATGCGGGTGGTTCTCCATCATCTCGTAGTTCATAACCACGGAGCACGGAACGTTGATCTCGTTCATGGCCCGGGCAAATTCAACCGCGGTGTGCTTCGAGCAGTAATCTTCGATAGCAGCATCGAACACGGGAGCGCCCGGAGAATTCAACGCAACCGAAGGAATACCCTCGGGGAACAGCTCGGAGCCGTATTCAAGGCCGAAGAACTCAACAGCGCGCTTGATGGTGGACTGACCGGCGGTGAACAGGTAAACACCTTCACCGTCGGCGCACTCGTAGTAGCCAGCACCAGCGGAAATGGAGTCGCGCGGAGCACCGGCGCCACGCTCTTCCTGAATGCCCTTGTCGAACCACTTGCTGTACAAACCCGCCTGGCAACGAACTGCTGCTTCGTATTGCGCCAGGTCAAAGCTATCGCCGCGACCCGTCTTCTGAGCGCCCACGTACGCCGCCAAAGCAGAGCCGTAAGCAAACAGGCCCGCATAGTAATCCGTAACGAACTTCTGGATCATGTACGGCAGACCATCTTTGTAGCCATTCAGGTACATCAAGCCAGAGAATGCGTTGACCGTGAAGTCATAGCCGGGCAGGCTCACGTAATCGGGATCGCCCGTCATGCCGTAACCGGACATATGGCCAATAACCAGCTTAGGATTGTGCTCCCACAGCACTTCGTCGGAGTAGCCCCACTTTTCCCACTGGCCACCGCGCGATGCCTCAATGAAGATGTCCGTGGATTCCATGAGCTTCAGGAATGCCTCGTGACCTTCGGGGGACACAACATCCAGCATCAAGTTGCGCATGTTGCGGCGCTCGTTTTGCACGCCCCAACCATCCTGAGTCCAGCGATACGGGTCAATGCCCTTCGGGGACTCCAACCAAATCACATCCGCGCCGTTTTCCGCGAACAGCTCACCCGCAAAGGGGCCCGCCGTGGACACAGCCGAAACAACAACCTTCACACCATGAAGGCTACCAAATGAAGGAACGTCTTCGTATTTCATAGTATTCTTCCCTTCTCCGCGTTATTCAGCGGCAACATAAGTATCGAAGAATTCAATTGCGCTGTTGGCAGCCAGTTCCGTGCCAACGCCTTCGCCGCCAGCCTCGGCGCCCACAATGTACAGGCCCTCAATGGGGGTCTTGATGGACGGACGGTCAATACCCGCCTGACCAGCATCTTGACCAATGCCAATGCCTGCACCGTCTTCGCCCATCAGGCGAGCAGCGTCGGCGGGATACACGCGGTCAACAAACAGCGCATGCTCCTGCAAGCCGGGGAAATGCTTCTCAGCGGCAGCAATCAGCGAATCCAGAATGGCCGGGCAGTACTCGTCTTTGATGCCCGCAGGAACGGCCGTGGTCATAACCACCAGCTGCTTGCCTTCGGGGGCAACCGACGGGTCAAAGCTCGAAGGAACCACAATGAAGAGGTTCAGCTCTTCGGGCACTTCGCCCGCCAGCAAGCGCTCATTGTACTCCTTCACCGGAACGGGAGAGAAGCCGGAAAGCATCTTGATGTCGGGGCTAATCACGGTATCCAGGCCGAAGCGCGCAATGATGGACACGAAGGAAATCTTCAGGTCGTCAACGTACTTCACGTAGTCTGCGTCGAACTTATCAGCGCCTACCAGGTCATGCACGGTTTCTTTGATGCCCGCGTTGGAGACAATCATGTCGGCGCGCACTTCTTCGCCATCAATTATAACGCCCACGGCGCGGCCGTCTTCAACGATAATGGAGTCAACCGGCGTAGCAGCATGCAGGTCAACGCCGTTTTCCTTCAAAGCGTTCACGTACGCGTCAAGAATGGCAATGCAGCCGCCGTCGGGGTATCCAGAAGCACGGGCCTCGGCCTCCCACTTCAGGCAGCGCGCGAACTCACCCGCAGACAGACGATACTCGGGAACGCAGCAGTAAATGAAGCCAACCTGGCTCACGCAGGCATGCGCAAACGGGTCGGTGGTGTATTCGTTCAGGAATTCTTCGAGCGTCATGCGGTCATAGCGATGCGTCTCTTCGTCGGACATGTCCTTCACGTCGGTGACCATCTTGATAACCGCGTTGAAGTCCTGGTCGGGAACACGTCCCTGCAGATCGCGCGGGAACTTGAAGATTTCGCCGCCACACGTCTGAACAGGACGAACCTTGGTGAAGTTGATGCCGTGATCAACACCGCAGCGTTCCAGCAGGCCAATGAGCGGGCCCTTGCCGCCTCGCGAGATAAGATGCACGCCAAAGTCAACTACGAAGTCGCCGCGCTGAGACGAACCAATGCGGCCGCCGAATGCCGGCCTTGCCTCGTACAGAGCAACCTTCTTGCCCGCATGGGACAGAAGCAATGCGGCTCCCAAACCGCCAATGCCTGCACCAATAACTATTGCATCGTACTGTTTCATGAAAACTCCCCCTTCGTTTGCTAGCTACTTAGTGCCTTGCCGGCAGTGCGTAGTAGTTGAACGACATCAAAGCCACTTGCTCCCCGTCAACATCGAACAAGGGAACATCCAGGAAGTAGTCGCCGCGGCCGCGCTCGCGTGCTGCAGCAATCTTCTCTTCAGCTTCTTCTTCGGTAAGCGTCAAGTCTGCGACCAGGTCTTTCGTGCCCGGCTTCAGATACTTGCACTCTACGCTCTTCAAAATGGGCACGAACTCATCGGTGCCATACGTGGTCATGAACAGCGTGCCGCCCGCGATTTCCGCCAAAACGAATTCGCTGCCAGCATATGCAATACCCACATGGTTCTTGTGGCCGTTTTCAACGGGAAGGACCAGCTTGACATGGTACGGTTCCACAATTTCGGGAATCAGGCCAGCCTGGTTGATGTACGGAGTGGGGCCGTTATTCACGTTGTTCTTGATGGTTTCAAGAGTTTGAGCGTCCATGGCAAATCCTCTTTCTTGATAGTTTCGAACAGAAGTAGTGGCAAAACTACGCAGCAGCACTTCTTGCGCTTCTCGCACGTTGTTTCACGCTTGAAGTGCTGCTTATCGCATTTATTACGCCTTCAAGACAGCCGTGAGCTGCGGCACAACGTCGTACAGGTCGCCGATAATGCCGTAGTCGCACTGTTTGAACACAGGAGCAGATTTGTCTTTGTTGATGGCAATGATCGTCTTTGCGCCGGCAGCACCAACCATGTGCTGAATCTGGCCAGACAAACCAACGGCCACAAACAAATCGGGAGAAAGCATTACGCCGGAAACGCCAATGTAGCGCTCGCGGGCAAGCCATGCCTGGCCTTCTGCAATCGGGCGCGTGCAGCCAACCTCGGCTTCCAGAGCGGAAGCAAGGTCGTCGATAAGCGCCAAGTCTTCCTTTGCAGCAAGACCGCGGCCAATGCTGACCACGCGCTTTGCCGCACACAGGTCAACCGCTTCTGTTTCTCGTACGCTGGTGGAAACAACCTCAACCGCGCCAGCAGCCGGTGCGGCGGTCTGCGTTGCTTCCCATGCTTTATCGGTGCGAGCAGCGGAAACAGCAGCTGCGGAAACGGTAGCAACGGCAACACCGGAAGCCACGCGCTCGCGCACGTCCACCTTGCCGCCGAAGGAAAGGCGCTTGGACGTCAGAACACCGGCATCGTCCACGTAAAGCTCTGTTACGTCGTTGATCACGCGCGTCTGAGCATCGGCAGCAACAATGGCGGCCACGTAGCGCATACGCTTCGTTGAAGCGAACAGCACGGCAGCGGGAGCAAGTTCCTTCACCAGCGCAGATACGGCATCGGCGCAATCCTCGGCGCGCGCATCGCCCAAAATGACAACTTCAACATTTGCAGCAAGCGGAGCAGCGAAATCAGCAAGAGCAGAAGCGGATTCCTGCGTTTGGCCTACCACCAAGATTTTTTCCAGAGTCATTGAATACCACCAACCTAAAGGGAAGCCTTGATGTCTGCGGCCAGCTTTTCAACCGCATCGCCATCGGCAAAGTCATACACTACGCACTTGCGATCGGCCTTAGGCGGCAGGCTCTGCTCAACCACTTCGACCGGGCTTTCAGCAACGCCGCCCACAGCGCCAGCATCAAGCGTGTCAACAGGCTTTTTACCTGCAGCCAGAATGTCTTTCAACGCGGGAATGCGCGGAAGCATGGCTTCGGACGTCATGCAAATGGCGCACGGCGTGGCAACTTTTACGGTTTCGGTTCCTTCTTCCAAGTCGCGCTCGCAAACAAGCGCGTCACCGTCAACGCTCACGGACTTCACCGCGTTGACCACGGGAAGGCCCATCAAGCGCGCCGTAAGAATGCCCACTTGCTGGGAATACTGGCTGGAAGAGCCCTCGCCGAATACCGCAACGTCAAACTCAATGTTCTTCAGAGCAGCGGCCAGGGCAGAAGCGTTCTGGAACGAATCTGCATTCGCGAAGGCATCGTCCACCACGCGATACAGCTTTGCAGCACCGCGAGACAGCGCGCCCTTCACGAGCTTCGTGTCGTTCAAGCGAGAACCGCCCACCGTCAGCAGAACGGCTTCATCGCCAGTTGCTTCGGCAAGCTGAACTGCCTGCTCAATTGCAACCAGGTCATAATCGCCCAGCACCGAAGTCGCGCGGTCGAAATCAAGCGATCCGAACGCATCCAGGTCCTGCACATCGGGGACCACTTTATAACAAGCTACCGTTTTCACAGGTATCTCCTACCTTTCGTACGTGGCGCGGACTAGCGGCCTTGCGCTTCTTTGATGATTGCGCGGCCGGCGGTGTGCACCATGATCTCTTCGGTGCCCGCCATAATGCGGTAAACGCGCTGGTCACGCCACAGGCGAGAAATACGGCAGTCGTCGGTGTAACCAATACCGCCCATGATCTGCATAGCGTCATCGATAACCTCGAACGCAGCCTTGCCGGTGTAGCGCTTGACCAGGGAAGAATCGATCATGATGGATTCGCCCTGCATCTTCTTCCAAGCGGTCTTGTACAGCAGGTTCTGCATGTTCTCAATCTTGATGCGCATGTCAACAAGCTTTTCCTGAATAAGTTGGAACGTGCCAATGGGCTTGCCGAACTGCTCGCGCTGGGCAGCATAGCGCAGCGCTTCATCGTAGGCGCAGCGAGCCATGCCCACGTTAGCGGCGCAGATGGTCAGACGCTCAACCTCGAAGTTCTTCATGAGCTGATAGAAGCCCTTACACTCTTCGCCCACCAGGTCGGACTCTTCGCATTCCACGTTGTCCAGGTGCACTTCGTACGTGCCGCACATGTTGTTGCCCACTTTGCTCAGCTTCTCAATGGTCACGCCAGGCGCATCCATGGGGAACAGGTACATGCTGAAGTCCTTGTAGGGATTTTCGTTGATGCCGCTGCGGCACACGCACAACATGTAGGGAGCGCGGTCGGCGCTGGTGTTGAAGGTCTTGTTACCGTTGATGTAAACCTTGCCATCGCGCTTCGTGGCGGTGGTGGACATTGCGGCGCTGTCAGAACCAGCCTGAGGCTCGGTGAAGCCCAGCGTGAACGGCTTTTTGCCCTGCAGCGCGTACGAAATGACCTTTTCCTGCTGCTCTTTGCTGCCAAAGGAAAGGATGTCGTCTACTTCGGTCGAGAAATTGATCCAGCACAGGGATGGATAACCAAGAGCATGCGCTTCTTCGGCAACCATGATCTGCGTGAGGATGTCGGTCGGCGTGCCACCCAGTTCCTCGGGGATGCCCAAAGAGGCGAAACCTGCTTCGACAAGCGCCTCAACGGCCTGATCGGGGAACTGATGCTTCTCATCGCACTCTCTGAAGTAGGACTCGAAATTGCCGCGTTCCATGACGGTCTGCAGGCTCTCCAAAAGCAGTTCTTGCTCTTCTGTTCTTGCAAAATCCATTCTGGTCTCCCTTCGATATCAAATCTAAAGACCCTAAGGTCTGTCAGAACGAAACGCACCCAGGAACCGCCCGGCTCCAAGAACGCCGTTGAATGATTCCGGCGCTTGCACGCATTTCGGCCTGACAGGCCCACCAGCAAGCCAGTCGGCCCGCACCGATGCGAGCCGACCTTTTGGCTGGTAATCAACTAGATTCCCAAAACTCCCACGATGAAGGGCATCCACGCGGCCATAAGCACAACCAGCGCGATTGCAGGAACGATGCCCGTCTTGAACATGTCGCCGAAGGTGTAGTAGCCTTCGCCGTAAGTCAACATAACCGTTGGGTTAACCGGCATCAGGTAGTTGCCGGCAACAACCACTGCCAAAGAGATGGTGGGAACAACAGGCGACATGCCAAAGCCCGCGCACAGCGTGATCATGATGGGCAGGAAAATACCCAAGATAGCGGGGCCAATCGGACATACCGTGTGCAGCAAGTACACCAGACCCAGAATCAAGGCAAGTGCCGCGAAGGAGCTCAGGCTCATAACGCCAGATTCGATAATCAGATTCGCCAAGAACGTTGCAGCGCCCGTGGACTCAACAACGCCACCAAGCGACATGATAGTGCCGCACATCAGCACAATGCCCCAAGGCACGGCGTCCTGGAACTCTTTCCAGGTAAGCAGCTGCATACCCGGCA
>CAKTYF010000036.1 GCA_934631995.1 uncultured Eggerthellaceae bacterium | reverse complement strand
ATGCTCAGAAGTGCCTGATCAACTGGTATCTGCCGCTCGACGGCAACGACTGCGGCATTTGCATTGGCGTATGCCCCTACAACAAGCCCCAGATCTGGCATCACGACGTGCTTCGCGTTATGACCAGCATCCCCGGCTTTGGCAGCATCGCTCGCTTCTTCGACGGATTCTTCGGCTACGGCGGAATTCCAGATGAGCAGACTCTGACCGACTTCTGGCGCAAAGACATCTAGAGAGGACGTGGCTTACATGGGATTGCTTGAAATGCTTGTATATTCAATCGTTGGATTGGTTATTGGCGCTGTTATCACGTTGCTGGTCGTTCACTACCGCAAGGCGCAGCTGAGCACCGGCAAGCGCGTGGGCGTGCTGGTTCTTTGGATTATCGGCCTGCTTGCTATTGCATTCGGCATTGACTGGGCGTATGCGTGCACCCTTGAGGTCGAAGGTCAGTCCGCCGCCATGGGTCTTTTGATCTTCGGTGGCATTGGCGTCATCTTGGCGGTTATCGGCTTCCGTCTAGGCAAGACAAAGGCGAAGCCTGAAAAAGCTGAGCTTGCAGAAAGCGCAGAATAGTTCTCTTCCTAAGCGCACGCGGTGGTCTCTCCCCAAAACAAGGGGAGGGATACCCGTGTTTTTTGCGGTTTGGGGTATCGAGTTGTTGCGGCGGCGGTGGTCGCAGCGGCGACGGCTGTCACGTCTGTGGCGATGAGGCTCGCGACCCCTTCGCGATGATTGTTGAGCGGGTGTTGTCCGCATTGAAATGCAGATTTAATTTCGTCCCCTAAGGAGAAGTCGGGCATATGAAACAGATAATGAGCAACTTTATTCCAGGCCCCCATGTTGGTCTGTTTGTGGAGGTCGAGGGCGATGAGAGCGTTTTCTTGAACGAAATCATCAACACGATTATCGACAGCTCCACGTACGATATTGATGAAGAAGCGCTTGAGGAAGAGGCTGCGCGCACCGAGAAGCAGCTGCGTGAGCGCCTGGTGGAAAACAAGAAATCCGTGGGCGCGTTCTGCTATGTGAATGGCATTATCGAGGATCAGCTTTTTGAGTATTGCAAAGCAAACTTGGTGCGAACGGCTCTTGAGAATGCAACGATTCTTTCCATTGCAGAGATCGAGGGCATCAAGGTGACCGAGAAAGACCTGGCGGCCTACAAGCAGAATTACCGCGAGCAGTACGCGCGCGTTCTTCTGAACGAGCCTGATTTTGGCGAAGAAGAGCTGGTCGAGGCGATTTGCGCGCGCAAGGTTCTGAACTTCCTTAAGGATAACAACACGGCACAGCGAAAGGGTGACTTGTAATATGGCAGATCGCCAAAAGACAACCTTGTCGAAAAAGGTGCGAAAGATTCTCTTCGCTTTGGGTTGCGTTGTGATTGCGGTGCTGTTTGCGCTTGATCTCGTGCATCACGAGCCAATCAACGAGTCGTTTTTAGATAGCTACGATAACTTCGATCGATACGAACGCGTAAGCGATGAGCCGCCTGTCTACGAGGTGTTTAATGGCGATGATACCGTTGGATACCTGGTAGTCACGGGCCATTACGGATATCAGTCCGAGGTCGTTATGGCTACGCTTGTCAATCTTGAAGGCAACATTGTTGACACGCGCGCGTACAGCCAAGAGGAGTCGCCGTCGTATTTCCGCAAGCTTATCGGACAGGGCTTTTTCAAGAAGAACTTCATGAATAAGCCCATCGAAAACGGCTTCAGCATTGAAACGAACGTGGATGCGATTAGCCATGCCACCATTTCGTCGAATGCGGCGACTAGGGCCATCAACGAAGGCGTGACGTACGTGGGCGAGCATTACCTGGGAACCACGGTTGCCAAGCAAGATACCGGTGTGAAAGTTGGGTACCTTGATGCGTTAGTGCTGGTCATGCTGATATTGGCGCTGGCTGCCTCGCGTTTCTCGAAGAATGCGAAGCTGAAGTGGGTGTGCCGTGTGTATTCCATTGTTGTTATGGGATTCATGGCATCGCAGTTTATTACGCTGTCGGTTCTGGTTGCGCTGTTCTCGCTTGATTGGCCCAGCGTGGTGGACTACCTAAGGTGGTATTTGCTGGTTTTCGGCGCGCTGATCATGCTGCTTGCCACGGGAAAGAACACGTACTGTGCCTACATTTGCCCGTTCGGGGCGCTGCAGGAGGCCGTGTTTGCGTTTGGTGGCCCCATTGGCAAAAAGCCGCTGAACCCCACGGTGACTAAGGTTTTGAAGTGGTCGCCCGGCATTCTGGTGTTTGTGTCGCTTGCGCTCACGCTGGGATTCCACAACCTTGACTTTGCGAATTACGAGCCATTCTCGCTGATCTTTGGCCAGGTAGGCGTGGGTATTCAGTGGGCGCTGCTGCCGCTGGTGTTTGTTGGCGCGTTGTTCTCGCGCCGCATCTACTGCAACTTTGCATGCCCCGTGGGGTACGTGCTTACGAAGATCGTGATGCTGCGTGCGAAGGTCGCGAAGGCTGTGAGGGGCGGCAAGGCTGTGGTTGCGGCGGCTGATGCTGCGGACGGCGGCGCTGCCGGCGAGGGTGCTGCTGCTGGTGTGGCGACGACCGACAAGGCTGACAAGGCCGAAGCTGGCGAGGCGACCAAGGACGAAAAAGCTGCTCCGAAGAGCGCAAAGGGACGTAAGCCCATGAAAGTACACGATGCGCTGGTCTTTGTGGCGGGGCTTGCCATTGCGGTGGTATCGCTTCTTGCTATCATCAACGCGACTGGCGTGTTCGGCGGATAGGATTCGTGCATGCGTACGTGCACTCGAAGAACGTTTTTCTCCCTGGCGGCCATCGGCGCTTCGGCGGCCGCCTTGGGGGTTTCTGGCTGCGCAGGTGGCGCTAGCGCCGCTGCTGGTTTGAAAGCCGGTAAACGCGCTTCAGCGGATACGCAGGTGGATGGTCTGCTGTCGGTTGATTTGTTCGCTTTCGACACATTTGTAACGTTGCGCGCAGCTTGCAATGGCGATGTTTTGAGCGCCATGACCGATCGGTGCGCGTACTTCGAGTCGATTTTTTCTCGGACGAAGAAGGAAAGCGATGTTTCCGCAATCAACGCTGCAGGTGGCAAGCCGGTTTCGGTGAGCTTCGAGACGGCCGATATCATCCAGAAGTCGCTGGCATACAGCGAGCAGACGGGCGGATTGTTCGACATTAGTATTGGTGCCGTGTCCGAACTTTGGGATTTTAAGAACGGTGTTGTTCCCAGTGAGCAGGCTATTGCGCAGGCATTGCCACATGTCGGCTACCAGGGAATTGTTGTCAATGGTCAGGCGGTGCAGCTGAAAGATGCGCAGGCACGCATTGATTTGGGCGGCATTGCGAAAGGCTACGTTGCCGATGACTTGGCGCAATACCTGGTAGAGCAGGGGTGTGAAAGTGCATGCCTGGACATTGGCGGTACGATTCGGACGATTGGGAACAAGCCAAACGGCGAGCCGTGGCGCATTGGGGTGCGGACGTCGATTGATGGTGCCGTTGCTGGCGTTGCGGATGGTGGCGTTTCTGGCGGCGCGGCGGGTGATGGTGTTTCTGGCGGCGCTGCGGGTGACGGCTTGTGGAGCGACGGTGCTTCGAGCAGCGTGTCTTCGTCCGGTGGCTCTTCTTCCGCCGCTTCTGGCTCGGGCAGTCGGGATGGTGAAAACCTGGTGGTGGTTGCCGGCGCAGAGGGGCTGTCGGTTGTTACGAGTGGGCTGACCGAGCGTGCGTTTGTGCAGGACGGGAAGACGTATTGGCACATTTTGGACCCGCGGACGGGGTATCCGGTGGACAGCCGCATAGCAAGTGCGAGCATTATGAGCGCATGCGCGCTTGGCGGCGAGGGCTTCACCAAGCCTTTGTTTATGATGGAACCTGTTGATGCGCTGGCGTGGATTGAGGCGATGCCTTCGGTTGAGGTGGTGCTTGTAGGGCGGGACGGGCAGGTTATGACGACATCGCGCGTGCCGATATAGGGCGTGTAGAGAGGATAGGGGCTTGTGAAGGGCGGAATCTTTCGTGCAAACCGCGCCAACTTTGTTGTTGTCGTGATTATCGCGTTGGCCGTTGTGGCCAGCTTTTCGATTTCTTCGTATTCTTCTGCGCGTGTGGAACCGTCGGGGCTTACGGCGGTGGTGCATGCTGCGCATGGCGAGACATATCGGCTGCCCCTTGATACGGATACGGTGGTTATTGTGGAGAC
This sequence comes from uncultured Eggerthellaceae bacterium, assembly GCA_934631995.1. GTDB lineage: Bacteria > Actinomycetota > Coriobacteriia > Coriobacteriales > Eggerthellaceae > CAKUOV01. The sequence goes on along the minus strand of CAKTYF010000036.1, from coordinate 13,083 downwards.
GGACCTTGGCATGAACGAGGTGACCGTGGAGAATGCGCGCATTCGTGTGACGCAGTCGGACTGCAAGAATCACGATTGCATGCGGCAGGGCGCCATTTATACGCCAGGTCAGCGGATTATTTGCTTGCCGCATGAGTTTTACATTGAGATTGTTGGCGCGCGTGCGACGGACGATAGCGATAAGGCTGGTGCGGAAGGTGACGCCCTGGTGGATGTTGGGGCGGGCGCTTCTGGCGGTGGCATGGGTGCCGCGAGTGCAGCGGACGTTGTGAGTCGCTAGTGCGGCGGCGGGGCGTTTGCGGATGAGAACGCAGGGGAAAGATCCTTCCGTTTTGAGCTTCGATGAGGCCCGCTATTGGGCATCGGTCGGAGTGATGGCTGCGTTTGCGCTGGTCATGAGCTATGTGGAGACGTTCATTCCCGTGCCGGTGCCTATTCCCGGCGTGAAGCTCGGACTGGCGAATGCGGTGATTTTGGCGGCGCTTTTGCGCATGGATTTTAGGAGCGCATTTTGCGTTACGTTGGCAAAAGTGCTGGTGGCGGGCTTTCTTTTCGGGTCTCCCGTGATGATCGCATATTCGGCGGTCGGCACGGTTTTTGCTACGCTGGCCATGGGCGCGGTTGCTAAAGTTCCTGGGGTGCATCCTGTTCCCGTGGCGATGGTTGGTGCCGTGTGCCACAATGCTGGGCAGCTGCTTGTAGCAAGCGTGCTGCTGGGGACGGGTTTGGTGTGGTTTTCTGCGCCCATTCTGTTTTGCGCCGCCTGTGCAGCGGGTGCGCTTACGGGCGTGCTAGCGAAGGGGCTCGCGGATGCGTTTTGGGAGGAGTCGCTTGCAGGTGCGGCACGGAGTGCGGGCGCGGGCGCGTGTGGTGTTGCAGCGGCTGGGAAAGCAGTTCCGGTTGCTGCTGCGGTCGGCGTTGCGAGTGCGGCGTGGGGCGCGGATGAGGCTGCGGCTGGCGATGCAGCTAGCGGTCCGAGTGCGGGCGCGGCGTGGGGCGCGGGCGCGGATGTGGTCCGCGGGTTCAAAGGTGCAGGCCGTGCCGCGGCGAACGATGCGGGCGCGGCAAGTGGTTTCGAAGCTTCGACCGATGCTGTGGCGAGCGATGCGAATGCGGATGTTCGGTTCGCTTCAATCGATGCGCGCGTTAAGCTTCTTTGTTTTATTCTGTATGCGATTGTCCTGTTCAAAGCGGAAAATCCAGTTACTTTAGCTCTTTGCGTGCTGTTTGCCGGTGTTTTTGCGGGTGTCGTCCATGTTAGCCCCAAAGAGGTGCTGGGCGCACTGAAGCCGCTCGGCGTTATTCTGGTTATCACGTTAGTGGCGCAGGTGCTTTATTGTCAAAGCGGTACGGTGCTCTTTGAGGTTCTCGGGCTTCTCGTTTACGCGGAGGCGGTTTTCACGGCGGTTTTTATGATCGTGCGGCTGGTTTGCCTTATGGTGGCAAGCTTGGCATTCATGCATTGCGTGTCATCGAAATCCCTGGTGGATACATTGTCGTGGTTTTTGCGCCCGCTGCAGCGGTTGGGTGTGCGTACCGATGTCTTCATGCTGATGCTGGACGTTGCTTTCTCGCTGCTGCCTTTCCTAATGGCCGAAGCGCGCGTCTTGATGGCTGGTGATGTTGATGGGCAGGGGAAGGGCCCATCTGCAGGCGATGGAGATGGGCTCGACAGGAAAGGGGAAGGCTCGGCGACGGAAGGCGGCGGTGCCGTTGCAGGCGCACAGGGGAAGGGTTCGGCGACGGAAGGCGACGGAGTTGTTGTTGGCACGCAGGAAGAACGTCTGTCGTTCCGCGGCCGCGCCCGGGCTGCGCTCGATAGGTGCAAAGCAGTCCTTTTGCGTCTATTCAGGGAGTCCTTCAGCTACGTAGATGCCCTTGCGGAGACGTTTGTTGCGAAGGGAACGTAAGGGCGCTAGGGGGAGCGCTACAAGCGGTCTCGGGTATACGAGACCGCATGGATGAGGAGCGGAAAAAGCGCATTTTTTGAACGCAACAATAAATTTGTGTGGTGATCTGCCGTTTTTGGTTAGGAATTTGGCTTTTGCCCCCTAGTTTTTTTCATGCAAAAAACGTTATCTGCTGATAGAATCGGAAGGAAGAATAATATTCCGAAAGGGGCTTTCATGAAAGGCATCAATCAGGAAGTTTTGGAAAAGAGCGCGGTTGCTTACGTTACCGTTCCTCTGTATCTTGCTGGAGAAAAAAACAAGCAAGATATGGCTTATGCGCTCATTGACATGATTGACGCGCTTGATGAGGTTGAATTTGGGCGATCGGGCACGCCTCTTTATGACATTATTCGAGGAGATATGCCCGGAAAACGTAAAGAGGCCATCATGACTGTCGAAAGGGAATACGGCCTTACTGCTCGAGAGGGTCATATCCTACGATTTTTATCTAACGGTCGAAATCCAACGTATATTGCCAATGCCCTTAATATTTCGAAGACGACGGTAAAAGCTCATAAATACAATATTTTTAAAAAGCTGGGGATTCATTCCACTAAAGAGCTTAATGATCTTTTAGGTTTGAAAAATGATGCGTCTATAGCGCCGCGCGAAGATTAAACGCTTTTTGTGTTCTTCGTGGCAGACGGATGTTTTTTTGTCGCAACGCTTCCTGCTTGGGGTCTAATGTATGCTCCGCATTTTGGACATCGTCTTGCTCCTTCTTCGATTTCCGTTCGGCAGCAGGGGCATTTGGGCTTTATCTTTTCGCGTTGGTCTTTGGTGAGGCACTTTCCGCAACCCGAGCACTGATAGCACATACCGCTCTTCTTCCTAATTTGCATGATCGTGTTTGGCAAGAATTAAACCCGTTTAATCTAAAAAGGTGCCCCATGTAATTGGGGCACCTTCTGGAGAGGGTTTAGAAAAAACCTTACGGCATGTAGACAACGACCTTCTTGCCTTTTTCCGCCAAAGCCTGACCAACGTCTTCAAGCTTGACAAGCTCCATGCAAGCAGCAAGACAATGCAGCATGCATGTGGGTTGTTCGCCTTTCGCGACGCGATCTTCGCAGAGGTCGCAGAGGTCGGAGGGCACAGGAACGTAATCCCAGAGCCACTTTCCATTCATCTTAACAGGGCCCATTTCGTTAATCTTGATGCCCCATTCGTCCAAAGGAATATTGTGGGTGTTGCGGCATGAAATCTCGCAAGCGTGGCATCCGGTGCAGTACTTGTAATCAATAAGCATTGCGTAATCGCTCATGGTTTACGCCTCCTCTCGAGTTGCATCCCAGCTGGCGGGATCAGATCCGATAGCGCCTTCTTCGGTTTCGGGAGCCATGGTTCCCAGGGCGTCCAGGCTATCGACCTTGTAAATCTTGCAGCAAACATTCTTAAACGGTGCGCCAAAACCAATGCGGCCAATTGCGCGGTGCGGAATCAAGCTGTTGATGTTGGACTTCCAAACACCATTCAAGTTCGGGGTTTCAGGATCCTGCTCGGGATACCACCAACCGTGCTGAGCATGGATAGTGCGGGGGTCAACGACAGGAGTAACTTGCGCTTTTTCGATTGCTTTGCCCAAGGGGTTCTCAATGCAGACCCAATCGCCGTCTTTGATGCCGTACTTTTCAGCAGTTTCAGGATTGATTTGAACCAAGGGATCAGGCATGATGGCGCGCAGGGAAGGAACTTGACGATGCTCGGAATGGAACGAAGTGGTCTCGCGTCCGCCAGTAATCATGACCAGAGGATAATTCTCTTTGAGATCTTCGCGGCCAGGGGTGTACGGTGTCATCGCATTTTCTTCGAAGTACGGCAGCGGATCTTCGCCCCAGTCTTCGTAGAGGCTCGAGCACAGTTCAACAAGACCGGTCGGCGTGTTGAAGCCCGGCTCGCCATCGGAACGGAGTAGGCCCTTTTCGTACTTCTTGTACTCGAACGGCATCTGGAACCAGCCTTCTTCTTGCAGGTCTTCGAAGGTTTTGTCCACGCCGCCATTGTGCAGCTGCTCAGTAAAGAAGTCAGCAACGTTGTCCCACGGCCAAGCTTTCGGGTTCAGGCGCTTGCCAACCATGAAGTCGATCTCAAGGTCGGACTTGCAGTCGCCCACTTCGACAACCTTGTTCATAGCCATAACCATGTGCGTGTTGCGTCCGAAGTGAGGAAGAACCATGCCGTCATGCTCTGCAAATGTGGTAACAGGAAGGAACAGGTCGCACAGACCCATGGCGGTCGGGGTCATGAAGACGTCCTGAACCACGTTGAATTCCATTTTCTCAAGAGCCTTGAACCAACGCTTGCCTTGGGCATTGGTGGTATTGGCAATGCCGTTGGTTGCGTAGAACCATGCCATCTTCAAAGGATAAGGCTTGCCGGTCTCCAAGGTATCCAGAATGCAGTCAGGATGCGCGATAACGTGAGCAGCCTGGAAACCACGGTAATGCTCAAGGTCGGTAATCTGCTTCTCCATCATGCCTTCAGGGAGCTGCTGTGCGCATTCGTAGCGCCATTTGCCCATGAAGGACGCGGGTACGGCCAGGGTTACACCGCCAGGAACATCCAAATCGCCCAAAATAGCAGCAAGGATCAAGAAGCAGTGGCCAGCCTGAACACCGTTAGAGTTGGTGTCGATTGCAAGGCCCCACATGAAGGACGACGGATGGGCGTTTGCCAGGGCGCGTGTTGCTTCAGCAATAAGGTCGGCAGGCACCCAGGTAATTTCCTCGACTTTATCCAGGGGATACTGGGCAGCGCGCTCTTTGAGTTCGTCGAAGCCATAGCACCAGTTTTCAACGAAGTCGTGGTCGTACAAGTCTTCCTGGATAATAAGGTTGATCATACCCAGACCAAGAGCAGCATCGGTGCCAGGACGAAGCTGGAGGTGATATTCGGCGTGAGCTGCACACCAGGTAACGCGAGGGTCAACAACGATGAGCTTGGAGCCAAGCTTCATGAGGTCGATGATGGTATGACCAAAGAAGCCGTCGGGGTTCGAGAACAAAGGATCTTTGCCCCACAGAACAATGTACTTCGGGCATTCCCAGCGAGGATCATCAAAACGATCGGGGAAATATGCCGCATAGTCAAGTTCAGGATAGCCTGCGCCCAGAATGAAGTCGGCAACCGAACAACGAGGACCATAGCAGGAGTCGCCGGACATCGGGAAGCAGCTGTTCGGCGTGCCGAGCGCTGCGTATGCCAGGGGGGTCTTGTAAAGAGTTGCCTCACGGCCGGTTCCCTGGAAAGCAACGATTGCTTCAGCGCCGTAATTTGCCTTAATGTAGTTGACTCGCTCTTCGATAATATCAAGAGCTTCGTCCCAGGAAATGCTCTCCCACTTATCTTTGCCGCGATCCTTGGGGTCGCGCTTGAGCGGGGTAAGGATACGCTTGTCGTTGTACATGTACTCAGGCAAGGTCAAGCAACGAACGCACAGACGGCCGTGGGTAATGGGATGATCGGGGTCGCCCTCGACATTTACTACTTTGCCGTCCTTGACGGTCAGGTACATACCGCATCCTACGGGGTGGTCACCAGGAGGGGACCACGCGCAGGTACGACACTTAAAGGTACCGTCGCCGCATTCGATTCTTCTTTCCGACATAATCTCTCCTCTCATTTCTCTATCTTTAGAACAATCGCAGACGTTTCAATACGCATGCGCTCGTTGTTTTGCGAAGCGCAAAGACGAAACGTAACTGCCAAACGGGAATGATCCAGCACTCTCCATTGCTGAATCATCGCCTTGCCAACCAAAGATTAAGCGGTTGGAGGCTTTGGCGCCGCAGGTGCTGCAGGAGCTGCAGGAGCGGCGGGGGCACCGGGAGCTGCGGGTGCACTGGGGGCAGCAGGCGCAGCGGGTTCTAGATCCTCAAATCCCTCGGTCGAGGATTTGCAGAATGGACACTTGCTGGGCAACTCGCCGTTTACGCGGTTGATGCGTTTTCCGCAATTAGGGCACTGCACGGGGCCGTTGCCGCCTGCTTCTGCCGGTCTAAAGCACATGATGATCCTCCTTCGTGTAAGTCTGAAACAAGAAACTGGTTGAGCGAAACGCAAATGTGCGCGCTGCAGCTTCTAGTTGAAAAGATATGCCCATAAGACCAAAAAGCAAAGTGTATTTACGGTATGAAATTATTGAATTTCTACTACTTTTTATAAATATCGAAAAGTAACAATTTGATTTAGGAAAAAAGCTCATTTATGTACGTTTATCGTCTAAATCTACACATTAATCAACAAACAGTTTACGAATAAATACTTAAAGTAAAGAGTCGAAATAGGAGTTCGTTTAATACTATGTAAAACTAAGAATAATACTGTTTTTCGTTGAAAAAGTACAAGGCTGAATATAGGATGTAAACGTCGTGAGAGAGGGACGCAGCGTTCTTCAAAGCGATTCTTCAGATGATCTTTTTGAGTATGCACTACTAGGAGGAACGATGTGCTTCAGACCAGCAGCAGCAGAAATGGTTAATAAATGTAGGGAGTGCGGCACGGAGTGCGCTCTTGATTTGACAACGTGTCCTGAATGCGGTGCAGAACTGCCGAAGATCCCTGGAATGGGTGTTGGCGCTCCCGGCGCTCCTGGAGTTCCTGGCGCTCCTGCTGCGCCAGGCATGCCAGCAGCTCCTGGCGTTCCTGCGCCGGGCATGCCGTCGGCTCCTGGTGCCCCTAAAGCCTAGTGCCGAATAATCACTTTGTCCTTTTGCGTTGCTTTCAATTGTATTGAAACGACGCTTATGGAAATAAAAGCAGTAAAAATTAGAGAGAAAGATGGAGGAGGAGAAATGGACTACCGCGAGTTCTTGGACTCGATAGACCGCAAGGCCTATCATGAAGGAGAATGGCGCTGGCAGGAAGGCGATCTCACCGTTACCCGTACGAATCACTGGTCACCCCCGGGTTGCCATAATGGATGCGGCGTGCTTTTGTCCGTTGACAAAGACGGCAAGCTTGTTCACATTGAAGGTGATCCGCTGTCTCCGTTTGCGGGCGGTAAGCTTTGCATGCGTTGCTTGGATATGGTTGAGGCCGTTAATCATCCTGACCGCTTGAAGTATCCTTTGCGTCGTGCTGGTGAGCGTGGAGAGAACAAATGGGAGCGCATCAGCTGGGACGAAGCTTACGACGAGATTGTCGAGAAAGTTAACTGGATCAAGGAGAACTACGGTTCCCATACCATTATTTTTGACCATGGTACTGGTCGTAACATTGGTTGGCAGTTGCCTCTGTTTGCATCTACTGCTTTGGAAACCCCTAATGTCTGCAACTTTGGTTTTACTGGTTTTGCTTGCTATTTGCCCCGTATGATCGGTGCTTCAGCAAAGATGGGCGAAATGACCATTATCGACGTTTCTGAAACTCACGAGCTTCGTTATGCCGACCCAACGTTCCGCCGTCCCGATGTAATTATGGTTTGGGGCAACGAGCCGCTGAAGTCCAATGCCGATGGTTTCATTGGTCACTGGATTGTTGAATGCATGCAGTACGGCACCAAGATCATCTCTATTGATCCCCGTTTGACCTGGCTGGGCTCCCGTGCAGAGGTTTGGTTGCAGGTTCGCCCTGGTACGGATGCTTGCATTGGTATGGCAATGCTGAACGTTATTATCAGCGAAGACCTTGTTGATCACGAGTTCATCGATTGCTGGACTTACGGTTATGAGGCTTTGGTTGACTCCGTTAAGGATAAAACCCCCGAGTGGGCTGCTGAGATTTGCGGTGTCGACGCAGATGATATCCGCAAGGCCGCCCGTTTGTACGCGAATGCGGAATCTGCTGCAATTCAATGGGGCCTGGCATTCGAACAGCAGCTGTCCGCTTTGGGTGTTACTGCTGCCGCTTGCGACCTGATGGGTGTAACGGGCAATATCGACAATCCTGGTGGCAACCTGCTTATCAAGTGCGCATTTGATATTGAGAAGCGCTACGGTTTGGGCGACTTCAAGATTCCGCGTGAAGAATATGCTGGTAAGATGACGCTGTCTGCTGGTATTGAATCTTCCGATATTGTTGCTTGCGCCGCAACCGATCCTCTGATGCTGGCTGTTGAGACCGGCGAGCCGTTCCAGCCGCAAATGCTGTGGATTGAATCCGCTAATCCGCTGGCATGCTCCGGCATGGACGCTCCTCGTATGTATGAGTGCCTGAAAAAGATTCCCTATATCGTTGTAGCTGATCCCTTCATGACGCCGACTGCTGTTGCTGCTGCTGACATTGTTCTGCCCGTTGCCATGAGCTGCGAGCGTAATGCTGTTCGTACATGGTGGACCCCTGCTCGTTCCATCTCTAAGTGCACCAGCTATTACGAGGCAAAGTCCGATGAGCAAATCATTCTTGATTTGGGCAAGCGCTTGAAGCCCGAGAATTGGCCTTGGAAAGACGACAAAGAGCTTTCTACCTGGTATCTGTGCGACCAGTATGCCAAGGAAGGCACTCGTTACGAGGGCGACTTCGAAGAACTGCAGGCACGCGGCGGTTACAAGTACGATCCGTGGGATTCTGAGTACTACAAGTATAAGAAGGGCATGTGCCGTCCCGATGGACAGCCTGGTTTTGACACGGCAACGGGTCGCTTCGAGTTCTGGTCTTGGGGCTACAATCACTGGGGCGTTGACCCGATGCCTTATCACATCGAGCCGAAGGATTCGCCTGTCTCTACCCCTGAACGTTTCAAGGAGTATCCGTTTGTCGCGACTTCCGGCGGACGTTCTTACGAATTCTTCCATTCCGAGCATCGTCAGCTGGACACCATGCGTGAGTTCCATCCGTGGCCGCTGGTGACCATTCATCCCGAAGCAGCTGCCGAATATGGCATTCAGGATGGTGATTGGGTTTGGATTGAGACGCCTCATGGACGCTGCCGTCAGAAGGCATTCTTGTTCCCGGGTATCAAGAAAGACACCATCCACATGGAGCATGCATGGTGGTACCCCGAGGAAGAGCCGGCAGAACCCAGCTTGTACGGCGTTTTCGACTCCAACATCAACAACATGACGTTGAATTTCGAAACTGGTCAGGGTGGCATTGGTTCTGGCATTAAGAGCTTCTTGGCTAAGATCTATAAATACCAAGAGGGCGATGAAATGCCTGGCGTTAAGGTTACCCGTGAAGGCGGCTGGATGGATTACATCCCTGGCGTTATGGCTGGCGACAAGGAATCTGCTGAGAAGCGTGCAGCAGAGGGCAATGAGTATCTCCAGAAGCAGCTCGAGAATGCTCGTCGTGTTCAGAATCTCAAGGTTGAGGATGCAGACATGCAGGGCCGCAACGCACTTGAGTACGCTAAGGAACACGCCGACGAGGTCATTCGTTAATTATCGAGATTCTTCAGAAAAAGGAGGCGAATATCATGTCCAAAGCAATTCTTGTCAACCTTGACTACTGCACCGGTTGCCATTCATGCGAAGTTGCCTGCAAAAAGGAGCTCGGTCTTCCTAAAGGCGAATTTGGTATCAAAGTGACCGAAGTGGGTCCTTTCCAATACAGCGAGCGTGAAGCGGTGAAGGGTAAGTGGGAATGGACCTATTCTCCGGTTATTACCAATGCGTGTGATATGTGCGTTGCGCGTACTGAAATTGGCAAGATGCCAATGTGCGTGCAGCACTGCCAAGCTTGGTGCATGTACTACGGTGAGATCAGCGATTTGGTTACCAAGATGGATAACAAGAATCGTTGGGCCTTGCTTACCAATAAGGAAGCATAGGCGTTTCGGAAAAAGGCGTGGATGCTTGAATACTTAAGCGTCCACGCCCAAGGATGGAGAAAATGGACTGTTCTGTAGTGATAGAAGGGGATTTTGTCACGAACGGCGTTCTGTCTCTAATCCGCATAACAATTGAGGGGTTGTAGTTTGTCGAGCCCCCTAGTATTTCAAAGCTCATAGAGCTTTAGAAATAAAGAGAAAAAGGCAACAACTTAGGAGGGAAAATGTCGAAAGAAATTCAACGCGATGAACAGGGTCGTCCGATTTACGGTGTCACTGTTCAGATTGCCGCGCTGCTTGTTATTACAATGCAGTACGTACAGTCTTTCGCAACGCCTGCATTGGCAACGATTAAGAAAGCTTATGCGAGTATCGGTGTAGACGACACCATGATTGCAAACATCCAGGGTATTCCTTCTCTGATGGCAATTTTCGGTGCTATTTTGGTTGGTATTCTTGAGCGCTATTTGAAGAAGCGTACCATTTTGATCATCGCTTTGATTCTGATGTTTGGCGGTTCGCTTGCTGGTCTTTGCCCTGAAAACGAGTTTGGCTTCTATATGCTGCTTGCCACCCGCGTTATGCTGGGTCTTGGCCGTGGCATGATCTTCCCCATGGCTTCTTCCTTCATTGCCGACCTGTTCTTCGGTGCCCAGAAGGCTCGCTTGATGTCTTGGAAGACTGCTGTTGGCGGTCTGTCTGGTTCTTTGTTCCAGATTGTCGGCGGTTTGCTGGCCGTTTTGTCTTGGCGCTACGCTTTCATCGGCATGCTGATGTGGGTTCCTATCGCGATTCTCTGCGTTGCTTGGCTGAAGGAGCCTGAGGTCAAGGCTGCTGGTGGCGTTGACGAGAGCGGTAAGAAGGGCAATGCTCTTAAGTCCATTACGCCGTTTGCATGGGTTATGTTTGTAGTGTTTGGCTTCTGGAACATCTTCCAGTTCGTTTACATGGCCAACACCACCTTGCTTATCAAGGCTTATGGTTTGGGCGAGTCTGCGATGGCTGGTTACATCATGTCTCTTGAGACCGCTATGAGCGCCGTTGCGGCATTGCTTTACCCGCTGTGGCGTGGTAAGGTCGGCGGTTTCGATATGGTTATCGGCATTGCGCTCGAGGCAATTGGCTACACTATCATCGTGAACTATGGCACCGATACGACCATGTTCGTGGCTGGCACTATCTGCTATGGTTTTGGTTTCGGTTCCTTCAACCCCATTCTTATCCTTCAGTTGGTACATGTTTTGCCGAAGGAAGGCGCAACATTGGGTCTGTCTTTGTTGGCTGCTGCACAGAATTTCTGCCAGTTCCTGTCCGCAAATGTTTTGGCTGTTGTCAATCCGCTGTTTGGACTTGATACGTCTGCGGCTGGCAAGTTTGCCTCTGCAATGTACGGTGCATGGTTCTACTGCGTAGCTATCGCAATTGTGCTGATTATCTTGCGCATCAAGGCGCCTCAGTTGATTGCAACTTACAAGGTTAAGCAACAAAACGACTAAGCAGATCGAATGATCGTTAGCTTTTGATTGAACGGACCCTCCTTTTGTAAGCGTTTATGATACGTATATCCAGAAGGAGGGTTCTTGCATAAGAACCAGTGCAACAATGCGATAAGATGCACAAACATTATTGCAGTCGCAGTGGTAAAGGAGGGGCATTTTGAGTCGCAAGCGTTTGTCGGATATGAATCCGGAACGAAGAAAAGAGCTGAAAAGGCAATACCGAAATCCGCCTACCACGCTATATCGGACGTTGCGTGTTGTTCGTGTTGCTTGCTTGCTCGTTGCTTTGCTTTGTGCTTATTTTGCCACGCCGCTATCTCCCCTTGGAGAAGATTATGGCATTGTGTTTGCGGTAATCGGAAACATCCTCATTATCGGTGCGATTGTTCTTGATGCTACCAAGATGAGATCGCTTCGCGAGGAATATATCGAAGATGTGCTTAATAGCAAAACGAAGGAGAACAGAAAGGCTCAAAAAGCTGCTCGTGCGGAGGAGCGGGTAAAAGCAAAGCAGAATCAAAGCACAAGTGTTGAAGACATGCTCTCTGATGAATCGTTGAGCTATTGGGATAGATTGAAGCTCAGTGCTCGCTTAAGCGCTCAGGCGGCGCAGGAGAGTCCGAGAGAAAAATGACCGGGGGAGGTCACCTATGAAGCTTGTCCGAAACGGGCTGTTTCTTGGTAAGGTTCAGTATTGTTGGGTAATTGCTGTTTGTTGCGGTTTGCTTCAGGCGTTTGGCATGGGTCTTGTGCTGAACTGCAGTAGCTTGTTTTATGTGTTTATCTGTGAGGATATGGGCTTCTTAAGGGCTGATATCTCCACGTATATGACGGGGTATTTTCTAGGAACGACCATTGTTACCCCAATCGCTGGCTTCCTGCTTTCGAAGCTTGATATTAGAAAAGTAATGACTGTTGCTATATGCATTCTGTCGGCATCCGTTGTTGCGATGAGTACGTACACCGAAATATGGCAATGGCAGATTTCCGGCTTTTTGGTTGGGTCGGCGGGCTCGTGCATTTTTGTTTTACCAAGTGCGTCGATGGTTGGAAACTGGTTCGTGAAACGGCGCGGAACCGTTTATGGCATTGTTATGGCCTGTTCGAGTATTTCTGCGGCGTTTTTTGCTCCGATTCTTAACCATATTATTACTGAATTCGGTTGGCGAACGGGGTATTTGTTCGTTGGGATCATGGCCTTTGTCGTCATTTTGCCTTGTTGCTTCTTATTCAGGTATCGTCCCTCCGATCTTGGGTGCAAGCCGTATGGTGGTGACGGTTTGGATGAGGAGTTAACCGATAAGCAAAAGAGCGGCGTGAGAACAAAAGTTGCTGTTGCTTCTGTTTCGTTCTGGTGTCTTTTTATGTTTGCCGGCATTGCGTCGTTCAACCATGGTGGGGTCGAGCAGCATATTCCCGGTTATATGGTCCAGATTGGATTGGGGACTGCTTTTGGTGCGACGGTGGTTTCAGCTCAGTCCGCAGGAAGCGTTGCTGATAAGTTCATCATGGGTTGGCTTAATGACAAGATTGGCGTGCAGAAAACCACGATTGTCGAACTCATTGTGATTATGCTGGGGCTTGCTGGTTTTATTTTCACGCGAGAGCCGATTCTGCTCATTTTGTCCGCGGTGGCGTTTGGCGTTCAAGATTCGTTGATGTCCGTGAGCCTTCCGCTTTTGATTCGCGAGATTTTTGGAAACAAATACTATACCCAAATCCACGGCTTTATTCGCGCTGGTGTTGGTACTTTGGGAACATTTTCTGGTGTTTTCGTTGGCTGGGTTTACGACACGACGGGGACATTTGAGCCTGCTTTCGCGATTCTTATTGCATTGTTCGCCGTTGATATTGTTTGTGTGATTGCTGCATATGTGTTCGGCAAAAAGCTCGTATGGGAGAGGCCCGAAGAGCCTGCTCT
>CAKTYF010000035.1 GCA_934631995.1 uncultured Eggerthellaceae bacterium | reverse complement strand
TCGCCGAAAGTACTGCGGGGGAAGCCCGTGGGAGGATAGGACGTCGCGCTCATGAAGGGCGTTTGCGCGCCCGGGCATGTCCCGGCGCGGAGAAGCCGGAAGGGGGGCCGCAGCGATGCGGCCCCCTCTTCTTCTTGCATCTTTCCAACGCGGAACGCGGACGGTGCCGCGCCGTCTTCGCCGCCGCCGCGGAAATCGTTCACAGTTCTTCGAAATCGGACGAATACGTCCGCAAAACCCTTGAAAACGGATAACCGTGAACGATTTTCATCGCAGCCCTGCGCGGTTCGACATCTCTGCCCGCCCTTTCTCCGCAGCCGTTCTGCAATCGTTTCTGATTCGATTTTGTATGTTGCGTGGGCTTCTTGGTTCCTGGCAAAAACGGGATTTCCAATCGCTGCGAAAACGGGTTATACTGAATTCGATTTATCGCTGTTTTAATGGGAGTTTGTTATGTCGGATGCTTCTAAACAAATTGAAAAATTAATCGCTGATTTATTGGATTCGTCGCGCAAGAAACGCCAGGAAGCTGCTTTGGCTTTAGCTGATTGCAGCAAGGATAATGCGCAAGCACTTTTGCCGTACGGTGATGCTTTGGTTGATGCGCTTGACACTCGTGACGCGCGCACGCGTTGGGCTATTATCGATGTTCTTACGGCGTTGAGTGTCTACGATGCTGATTTGTGCATGAAGGCATTGCCTGGCATTGAGGATGCTCTCTTTGACGAGAATAATGGACCATTGCATTTGGCGTCGTTCCGTTTCCTGTGCAGCTACGGTGCTCAGTCGCCCCAGGCATCTGACAACGTGTGGTCGCTTTTGGACGAAGCTATTCAGTGCTTCCATGGCGATCAGGAGTTCCAAGATATGCTTAATCTTCTTGTTGACTTCTCTTTGGGTAACTTGTCGGCAGAAACAAAGAAGCGCTTCTCCGATCGCATGCTCTTCGACGCGCGTAATAATAGGGGCTTGACGCAGCGACGAGCTCAGACAATTGTTGATAATCTTGCAAAATAACACCGATGGCGGGCTTTAGGCTCGCCATTTTTTATGCCCGTGGTATAGTCTCGGTTTAACTGTGCATTGAAGAAAGGCGTCGTTATGACTAAACATACGGTTACTTTGATTCCTGGCGATGGCATTGGTGTGGAAACGTCTGCCGCTATGCAGCGTGTTGTTGACGCGTCGGGCGCATCGATTGAGTGGGAAGTTGCTCCTGCGGGCGCCGCGTGTTTGGAGTCGCACGGTGCATTGCTGCCGGAATCTACGTTGGAATCCATTCGTCGTAATGGCGTGGCTATCAAAGGTCCTATCACCACGCCGGTGGGTACGGGCTTCCGCAGCGTGAACGTTGCATTGCGTCAGGCGCTCAAGCTATATGTGTGCCTGCGTCCCGTTATGTCGCTTCCCGGTGCAGGTGGGCGCTACGATGACGTTGACCTGGTTATCGTGCGTGAAAATACGGAAGATTTATACGCGGGTATTGAATTTGAGGAAGGCTCTGCAGAAGCTGTTGCTCTCATTGATTTTGTGGAGCAGCGCGCGGGATGCACGATTCTTCCCGATTCGGGCATTTCTTTGAAGCCGATTTCCAAAACAGCCTCGCGTGACATTGTAGAGTACGCGTTCGATTACGCGGAAAAGCAGGGACGAAAGAAAGTCACCGCTGTTCATAAAGCGAATATCATGAAGTTCTCCGACGGTCTGTTTTTGCATACGGCGCGCGAAGTGGCTGCCGAACACGCGGATGTTGCGTTTGATGAGCGCATTGTGGATGCGTTCTGCATGAATATGGTCATGGATCCGTCGCAATTCGACGTAGTGGTGTTCCCGAATTTATATGGCGACATTGCCAGCGACCTGGCAGCAGGCCTGGTGGGCGGTTTGGGTATTGCGCCGGGCGCGAATATTGGCAGGGATTATGCCGTGTTCGAGGCCGTTCATGGTTCGGCACCCGATATCGCGGGCAAGAATTTAGCGAACCCCACGGCAGAGATTCTGTCGGGCGCGTTGATGCTTGACCACTTGGGCGAACAGGAAGCCGCGGAGCGCATTCGTCAGGCGGTGCGCGCGGTATACGCGAAGGGCGAGGTGCTTACCGGTGACATTCGCCGCGCAACGGGATCTTCTGCGGCGCCCGCAACCTGTTCGCAATTTACTAATGCTTTAATTGATGCGATGACGCGATAATACGGTGGCGCGATACGATAATGCGATCGCGCTTGTGCACTGCCTGAAGGGCGTGTTGCGATGTGCGAAGGGCGCGTTGCGAATTCAACGTGTGAGGTTCTTTGCGCAGGTATTGCGTGTTGTTGTGGAGGTGCGCATGATTGCTCGGGCTCGGTGTCTTCTGTTTGCGCAGGTGAGCGCATGGGCGCATAACATTTACGCATGAGTAAGCTTATAAAGGAGAAGCGAAATTGGCTGAATCATTCAAGCAGGAACTTTCTGTTGCGGGGCAGCGCTATACGTTCTACCCGGTGGACGCGATTCAGGGCACCGAGCGTTTGCCCTTGTCGTTGAAGATTCTGGTGGAAAACGTCCTACGCAATGTACAGGACGAAGAGCAGGCTACGTGCCTTGCCCAGCGCATTGTTGAAGCTGGTCTGGCGGGTTGCACGGGCGAAGAAGTTGAGTTCATGCCCGCGCGCGTGCTGTTCCAGGACTTTACCGGCGTGCCCGTGTTCGTTGACTTCGCCACGATGCGCGAGGCGTGCGCTCGATTGGGCGGCGATTCGAGCCGCATTAATCCGCAGATTCCCTGCGATCTTGTTATCGACCACTCTATCATTGCCGATTCATTTGGCTGCCCTACGAGCCAAAGCGAAAACGAAGCAATCGAGCAGCAGCGCAACGGTGAGCGCTATACGTTCCTGAAATGGGCGCAAAAATCGTTCGAAAATGTGCGCATTGTGCCACCGGGAGTAGGCATTTGCCATCAGTTGAACATCGAGAACTTCGCGCAAGTCGCCATGACCGATGCGTGGAAACACCGTGCGGATGGCGAAACGTGCGCAGCGGCAGATAAAGCCGCGGATGGAGCCGCAGTCGAGACCGTAGCTGAAGCCGCTGGCGCAGCAAGCGAACCGCTTTTCGTATACTTCGATACGTTGGTAGGAACCGATAGCCATACGCCTACTGCAAACGGCATTGGCGTTTTGGGCTGGGGCGTGGGCGGCATTGAGGCCGAGGCCGCGGCATTGGGCCAGCCTATCACCACGCTGGTGCCGCGCGTTGTGGGCGTAAAGCTTGTGGGGCGCCTGTCTGCAGGTGTGTCTGGAATGGACGTGGCTTTGAAGTTTGCGCAGGTCCTGCGCGCGGAAAACGTTGTTGGGTGCTTCGTTGAGTGCTTTGGCGAAGGCGTTGCAAGCCTGAGCGCTACGCAGCGTGCGTGCATTTCCAACATGACGCCCGAATATGGCTCGACGTGCACGCTTTTCCCCGTGGACGAGCAGACGCTTGCGTATCTGCGCATGACGGGGCGGAGCGTTGAGCAGATTCGCTTGGTGGAAGCGTATGCGAAACGTCAGGGAACATGGGCGGAAGCAGTCGATGCGAGCGACACGAGCGATGCGAACCGCGTGTATGCGCAGGTTGTTGAAATCGACCTATCTGCTATTGAGCCTTGCCTGGCGGGACCGTCGCGTCCGCACGATCGCATTTTGCTGTCCGACATGAAGGAGCGCTTCCGCACGGTATGTCAGGAGCGTAAGCTTGACCTGGATAAATACGTTGATGTTGACGTGATGGGCACGAAGCATCGCTTGACGCATGGTGCGTTGGCTATTGCTGCGGTGACAAGCTGTACCACGGCAACTGACCCCGCTATGATGTTGGCGGCGGGCATGGTGGCGCGCAATGCCGCTGCGAAGGGCTTGTCGCCCAAGCCGTGGGTAAAGACGATCCTTGCTCCGGGTAGCCACGCCACGCAGCTGCTTCTCAAGCGCGCGGGCTTGACGGAAGGCTTGGCTCAGCTGGGATTTTACAACTGCGGCTTTGGCTGCATGAGCTGTATTGGCAACTCGGGTCCTGTTCTGCCGGGCGTTCACGATAGGGCAACCGAGATTGAATTCGCCAGCATTTTGTCGGGTAACCGTAATTTCGAGGGCCGTATTTCCCCCGATGTTTCGCAGAATTATTTAACGGCACCGGCGCTGGTAATTGCCTATGCGCTGGCAGGCACCATGGATATCGATATGGCGCACGAGCCGTTGGGTAAGACCCCTGCGGGCGAAGATGTGTTCCTGAAAGATATCCTGCCCGATTCAGATGAGCTTGCCGCTTTGGTAAAGAAGCTGGTCGCAGTTGATTTGTTCGCGTCGTGCAGCGAGAATCTGTACGAAGGCAGCGAAGCGTGGCGCAATTTGTGCGTGGAGCCTTCGAGTCTTTTTGCTTGGGATCAAGCCTCAACGTATGTGCGTAAGGCGCCGTATTTCGACGAGATGGAACTTGAGCCAAGCGCGGCGCGTCCCGTGCAGAACGCTTACGTTCTGGCGAAGCTTGGCGATTTTATTACTACCGACCATATTTCCCCCGCAGGTGCTATTGCGGCGGATTCTCCGGCTGCGCGCTATTTGCGCGAAAACGGCGTGCAGGATGCCGATTTCAACACGTACGGCTCGCGTCGCGGTAATCACGAAGTGCTCATGCGTGGCACGTTTGCAAATGTGAAATTGCAAAACCAGCTGGTCAGCGGCAAGAAAGGCGGCTGGACGCACGATTGGGTCACAAACGACGTCACGAGCATTTTCGATGCATCGCGCGATTATCTTGCGCAGGATTGCCCGAGCGTGGTGTTCGCCGGCCTGATGTATGGCAGCGGCTCTTCGCGTGACTGGGCGGCAAAAGGTCCACTGCTGTTAGGCGTGGGCGCCGTGGTTGCGAAGAGCTTCGAGCGCATTCATCGTTCGAACCTTATTGGCATGGGCATTGTGCCGCTGCAATTCGAGGAGGGACAGGATTGCGCATCGCTGGGCCTGGATGGCTCCGAACGCATTAGCGTTGACCCGATCGATTTTTCTGATGGCTTGCCGCAGCCCGCGCATGTGGGCGTTCGTGCTGTTCGTGCGAACGGGGAAGAAGTCCGTTTCACGGCACTGGTGCGCGTGGACACTCCCATGGAAGGCGCGTACATGCGTCATGGCGGCATCTTACAATACGTTATTCGCGAGCTGCAAAAGTAGCGCGCGGCTGAACATGGCAAAAGACGAAGGCGAACGAGGCAGTGCTTCGCTCGCCTTCGTGCGTTTTTGGGCGTTTCGGTTCTTTGAGGATCGCCTGGTGACGCCTGTCTGACGGCTTCGCCCTTTTGCAGAGCGCCCGGACCGCTTCGCCTGCGCTTCCGTCTTCTCCTTCGTTCTTCCCGCTTTCGTAAGGCGCGCTTTTCACGCTTCCGCACTTTTCGTCTAGGAAACGATTATCCTTGCGACCCCGTATGATATGGCACATAAGGTATACTGGTATCTTGTAGTTTCGCATTCGATACGAAATAGGAAAGGAACTCTTTCATGGAGGAAAGACCTAAAAGTGGCCTGGAAGCCTTGATGGCAGCGCTGGGCGGGTCTGGGTTCAACGTCGATGGTTTCGGCGGCTCCCAGAACGCGAAAAGCGCCGAAGATGAAATTGCCGAAGAGGTGGACTCCGTTTTCTCTGACAGCAAGGGGGAGGGAGCGGCCGGCGGACAGCAGCGCAAGTCTGGAAACGGTGGCGGCTCAATGCCGAAGGTGCATTTTATTGAAGACATGGCTGAATGGAGCAAAAAACGCCTGGTAATTGCTGCAATTGTTGCTATTCTGGCGCTGGCGGCGGCGTATTGGTGGTTCCATCCGCCTATCAACATCCACAGCATTGACACCTGGTTTGTTGTCCTTATCATCGTGGCGTTTTTGTGGGCGTTCATGCGCGTGCGTTCCCGCAATTTCAGCAAGGGAACGAAGAAGGTCGAGCGTAATCCCGGTAAAGCGAAGGCGCTGAAGGTCGCATCGTTTATCCCGGTTGCGGTGGTTGTGGTGTTCCTGTTGGGCTCGGTGATGTCGCTTTCGCTGTTCCCGGGCAACGCGGAGAAGTATTCCAGCATCCTGACCATCCAGAACGAGGACTTCACGGAAGACATCAAGGAAGTCAACTACTCCGAGATTCCCATTATCGACCGCTCCACGGCCGAGCTTTTGGGCAACAAGGAAATGGGTACTATTCCTTCGTATGTAAGCCAGTTCGAGATTGACCCGCTGTACAGCCAGATCAACTACAAGGGCACGCCGGTGCGCGTGAGCCCGCTGGGCTACGCCGACCTGTTCAAGTGGCTGTCGAACCGCTCCGAGGGCCTGCCTGCGTATGCGCTGGTTGACATGACCACGCAGGACGCGCAGATTGTCAGCCTGCCTGAAGGCGAGGGCGTGAAGTACTCCACTTCCGAACCGCTGGCGCGCAACATTGACCGCTATGTGCAGCTGAAATACCCGTTCTACATGTTCGACGAGAAGTCGTTCGAGATTGACGAGGACGGTCATCCGTGGTGGATTTGCCCTGTTCAGACCCGTACGATTGGCTTGTTTGGCGGCACCACCATCCATCGTGTTATCTTGTGCGATGCCGTAACGGGCGAGTGCCAGGACCTCTCGATCGATGAAGTTCCCCAGTGGGTTGACCGCGCATATCCAGCTGAGCTGCTTATCCAGCAGTACAACTGGTACGGTTCGCTGAACAACGGCTGGTTCAATTCCTGGTTGGGTCAGTCGGGCGTTGTGCAAACCACGCCGGGCAACTCTTCTCAGCTGGGTTACAACTACCTGGCGAAAGACGATGACGTGTGGGTATACACGGGCGTGACTTCGGTGACTTCCGACAGTTCCATCATCGGCTTCGTGCTTATCAACCAGCGCACGCAAGAGACGCACTTCTACTCGGTGGCGGGCGCAACGGAAACGTCGGCCATGAGTTCGGCGGAAGGCCAGGTCCAGAACTTGCGTTACACGGCAACCTTCCCCATTTTGATTAATGTGGCGGATCAGCCGACATACTTCATGGCGCTCAAAGACGGCGAAGGCCTGGTAAAGAAGTTTGCCATGGTTGACATTAAGAGCTACCAGATTGTTGCCATTGGCGACACGGTGGCTGACTGCCAGGCGAATTACATGACGCTTTTGGCAACGAACGGCATTGACGTGTCGTCTTCGCAGGAAGTGATTGTGGGCAAGCCGGCCAGCGGAACCATTGCCAAGATGGTGCCGATTGTCATCGACGGCAACACGCATTATTACGTCACGCTTGACGGCTCCCAGGCAATGTATGATTTCTCAGTTGCCGCACTTCCGGAAATCATTCTGTTCGAAGCGGGTGATTCTGTGACGTTTACTTATGCGGAAGGGTCGTCGCCGTTTGTGGTGCAGACTATCGGGTAAACTGTAGCATGGCAGATTTTATGCGCTGCGCATCGCTGGAAATCCGGCGGTGCGCTGCGTTGCGTTAAAGAGCGGTGCGCGTGCGGGCGATTTTCGTCGTGCGAACGAGTGGAGGCTTTCGCTTGCTCCTGCATCTAAGTAGGCGGCGAGCGTGTTGTTTCCGCGCGCGGCAGATTTGTTTGCGCTGCGCAAGCGATACATGGTAGGAATGCGAGGAAGAACGATTTCATGGAACAGTATGTCACCGAAAGCGATGTGCGCCGCATTGCGGAATACGCGCGCATTGGCTTGACGGAAGAGGAAGTGGCCTCTTCGACCGTCGATCTGAACAGCATCATTGATACGCTGCAGCCCATTATGCAGTACGATCTGCAGGGCGTTGAGCCCACGTTTCACCCGATTGGAAGCCTGTCGAACGTTATGCGCGAAGACGTGGAAGGCGAAAGCTTCACACAGGATGTTGCGCTGTCGAACGCGCCGGCACGCCAGGATGGCTGCTTTCTGATTCCTTCCATTTTGGGCGAAGGGGGCGATTGCTAATGACCGATTTCGCTTTGATGGACATCGCCTCGATTCAGGCGGGCCTTCGTGCTAAAGAGTTCACGGCGCGCGAAGTGGCGGAAAATGCCCTGGAGCGTGTGAGCACTGTTGACCAGCAAATCCACGCTTTCCTGGAAACATGTCCCGACCTGGCATTTGCCGCGGCTGATCGCGTGGATGCTGCAATTGCGGAAGGCGATTTGTCGCGTGCCGGCTTGCTGGCGGGCGTGCCGGTGGCGTTCAAGGACAACATGAACTTGATTGGCACGCATACTACGTGCGCAAGCCGCATGCTGGAAAATTACGTTTCGCCGTACACGGCTACGTGCGTTGCGCGCATTATCGACCAGGGCGGCATTCCCCTGGGCAAGCTGAACATGGACGAGTTTGCGTTCGGTTCTTCCACGGAGACTTCCGCATTCGGTCATACGTGCAACCCGTGGGATCTTGGTCGCGTTCCCGGCGGCTCTTCCGGTGGTTCCGCGGCGGCGGTTGCTTCTGGTACGTGCACCATGACGCTTGGCTCCGACACGGGCGGCTCTATCCGTCAGCCGGGCAGCTTCTGCGGCGTGGTGGCGGTCAAACCCACGTATGGCATGGTTTCCCGCTACGGCGTGGTGGCGTTCGGTAGCTCGCTTGACCAGGTGGGCCCGCTTACCCGTACCGTGCGCGATGCTGCGTTGAGTCTGAATGCCCTGGTGGGACGCGATGTTTTGGATTGCACGAGTCAAGCGGTGGAAACCGATTTCACGGCCGTGCTTGACCAGGATGTTGCCGGCATGAAGATTGGCGTGGTGCCTGAATTCATGGAAGCCGCTGGTCTTTCGGCTGAAGTCAAAGAGAAAGTCCAGGAAGCGCTTTGCAAACTTGAGCAGGCGGGCGCGCAGCTGGTTGAGATTGTGCTGCCGAACGTGCATGCCGCGATTTCTGCGTATTACGTGATTGCCCCGTGCGAGGCTTTCAGCAACTTGGCGCGCTTCGATTCCGTGCGCTACGGTTACTGCGACCCGGGTCATCATGATTTGGGCGGACAGTATGAAGCAAGCCGTTCTGCGGGCTTTGGCGCCGAGGCGCGTCGCCGCATTATGCTGGGAAGCTACCTGCTTTCCTCGGGCGTGTACGACAAATACTATTATCCCGCGCAGCAGGTGCGCACGCTTATCACGCAGGATTACCAGAAAGCGTTTGAGCAGGTCGATTGCATTGTTGCGCCGGCGGCTCCCAGCACGGCGTTCAAGTTCGGCGAGATTTCCGATCCAACGACCATGTACCTTTCCGATATGTATACCATCTCTATCAACATTGCGGGCAATGGCGGCATGAACATGCCCATTGGCTTGGGTGCGCAATCCCAGTTGCCCGTGGGCGCGCAGATTATCGCGCCGGCTTTCAAGGACGAGAACATGATTCGCGTTGCCGCTGCGCTTGAGCGCATGTACGGAAGCGCTCCGGTGGCGCCTGCCTTTGCCGATGATGCCCTGAAAGGGGGTGCATGCTAAATGAAGAAGCTCGAAGAAGTCCTGCAGGACTGGGAAGCCGTTATTGGCTTGGAAATTCATGCGGAGCTGACTACGCTGACCACCAAGATGTTCTGCGGCTGCAAGCTGGAGTTTGGTGCCGAGCCGAATACGCATACGTGCCCCGTTTGCCTGGGTTTGCCGGGTGCTTTGCCTGTGCCGAACAAAGCTGCTATTGAGAGCATTGTTCTGGCTGGTCTGGCAACGAACTGCGACATTGAGAAGCATTCCATGTTCTATCGCAAGAACTACATGTATCCCGACATGGCGAAAAACTTCCAAACAACGCAGGGCCCCGTGGCCTTCTGCATGCGCGGCCACTTGGATTTAGCCGTGGATGGTCCTGCTGTAAAAGAGCGCGCTGACCTGGCGGGACTTGCTGTGGGTGAGTCGCGCGGAAACATCACGAAGACCGAAGACGGTTACGTGGCGCATGTGGGCATCACGCGTATCCACATGGAAGAAGACGCGGGCAAGATGGTCCACATTGGTGGCGGCGAAGGTCGCATTGCCGGTGCAACGCATTCCCTGGTTGATTACAACCGCGCGGGCACGCCGCTTATCGAGCTGGTGACTGAGCCCGAGTTGCGCACGCCGGAAGAGGCGCGTCTGTTCATGCAGAAGCTGCGTCAGATCTACCTTGCGCTGGGCATTTCCGACTGCTCCATGGAAGAGGGCAGCATGCGCTGCGACGGCAACGTTTCGCTGCGTCGCCGCGGGGCAACGGAGTTCGGCACAAAGACCGAACTGAAGAACATGAACAGCTTCAAGAACTTGCACGATGGTCTGGCATACGAGATTTGCCGTCAGGCGCAAGTGCTTGAAGAGGGCGGCTTCATCCGCCAGGAAACGCGCCATTGGGATCCGTCGGCAAAGCGCACGATTGTCATGCGCGTGAAGGAAACGGCTGATGACTATCGCTTGTTCCCCGATCCCGACTTGGCGCCGTATGATTTGACAGACGAATGGATCAATGCTGTTCGTGCGAAGCTTCCCGAATTGCCTGATCAGAAGGTTGCGCGCTTCCAGGAAAGCTTTGGACTTTCGGCATACGATACACGCACCATGGTGGAGAATGCGGCGCTGGCGGCGCTGTTTGAGCAGACCATGACGTGCGCAGGCGAGCGTGCGCAGGCGCTGGCAAAGCCGGTTGCGAACATGCTCACGAACGAGGCGGCGGCGTACATGAACGCTCATGCGGAATTCGACATTGAGCAAAGCCCGCTTACGTCGCAGCGTTTGACCAGTCTGGTTGAGGCCGTGGCGGCCGACGAGATTTCCTCAAAGCAGGGCAAAGAGGTGCTGGTTGCCATCATCGAGGAAGACAAAGACCCCGGCGTTATTATTGACGAGCGCGGCATGAAGCAGGTCTCCGACACGGGCGCCCTTGAAGCTGTGGTTGATGTCGTTATCGCTGAAAATCCTGGTCAAGTTGAGAAATACAAGAGCGGCAACACGAAAGTTATCGGCTTTTTCGTGGGTCAGTGCATGAAGCAGATGAAGGGTCAAGGCAACCCGAAGCTGCTCAACGAGCTTCTTGTGAAGAAACTTTCTGAGTAACGGTGTTTCAGGGGGCGCCTGCGTTGTCGGGCGCCTTCTTTGTTTTTCGGCACAAGGTGCTGGGAAGCGTCAGGGGTGCGCCAGAGGGCAGCAAGGCAGTGGCGGCATCGCGGCATGAGCGACGACTGCTTCGATGCGTTGGGCGAAAAGGCGCGCTAAGGAGCGTCAGGGGGGTAGCATGGACGTGGATAAAGGCTTCATCGATTTGGGATTCGCGAAACCCGATACCGATCGCGCGCGTCGTCAGGGCGTGGGCGAAGTTGTGTATGGTGCGGGTAAAACAGCGCAGCAAATTGGCGCGATTTGCCAGGAGCTTTTGCAAAACAGGCAGCCGCGCGTTTTAGTCACGCGCGTTGATGACGAGAAGATGCATGCTCTTGAATTGATGTTTGAGCAGGGGCTCTGTCAAGCATATCCTCAGGCGCACTTGTTTTTAGCGGGACAAATGCCGCCCTTGAAAAGCCGCGTGGGGAAAGTGGCCGTTGTTGCAGCGGGAACAAGCGATGTTCCCGTGGCGGAAGAAGCGGCGCTTACGGCGCAGTTTATGGGTGCGAACGTTGAACGCGTCTACGACGTGGGTGTTGCGGGGCTGCATCGCCTGATTGCATGCGAGTTGCAGTTTGCGGACGCGAACGCCCTGGTGGCGGTGGCGGGTATGGAAGGTGCGCTGCCGTCGGTGGTTGCAGGCATGGTGTCGTGCCCGGTTATTGCGGTGCCCACGTCGGTGGGGTATGGCGCATCGTTTGGCGGTATTGCCGCGCTTTTGGGCATGCTCAACAGCTGCGCAAGCGGCGTTTCGGTGGTGAACATCGATAACGGCTTTGGCGCAGGATACCAGGCGGCGCTTATCAATGCGCAGAGTGTGCCGCGCGGCGGGCGGGAATAGCGAAGGAGGGTCGCTTTGAACGACGCGATGAACAAGAGCGATGCAATGAGCTTGGATGATGCGGTAGCGAATGCTGCTGCCGTTTTGCGCGCCGGGGGCGCTGCCGTTTTCCCGACTGATACCGTGTACGGTTTGGGCGTGGCTGTGGGGTCGTGCGCAAGCCCGCAGCAGCTGTTCGCCATCAAGCGCCGCGATGAGGGCAAACCTGTTGCATGGCTGGTGGGAGGCGTGCATGACCTGGATACGTACGGCAAGGACGTTCCTGTGTGGGCGCGTGCGGCCGCGACGCAGCATTGGCCGGGCGCGTTGACGCTCATTGTGCGCGCAAGCAGTGCCGTGCCTGCAGCGTTCCAATCGGCGCAAGGAACCATTGGCCTTCGCATGCCGAACTCCGATGTTGCGTTGGATCTTATCCGTGCGGTAGGCACGCCGCTGGCAACAACGTCAGCGAACATATCAGGCGCGCCAGCCCCTTCGCGTGATGCTCAACTTGACGCTGAACTGCTGAAACAGGCAGATGCTGTAGTGCGTGGAATTGATTGTGTTGGCGGCGAAGGTGTTGCTTCCACGGTTGTGGATTGCACGGGCGAGCACCCCGTGGTGCTGCGCCAGGGAAGCATTACAATAACAGAATAGCGCGCGGGGCGGGCCATGCGCTATGATGCGCAGTGAGCAGGATTTGCTTGAAACGTTGCAGGAATGAATTTCGATTCGCAAGAATCGATGATGAAGCGAAAAGAGGCGTTATGGAGCAGTCAGCAAACGAGATCAAGGTCACCCATTTCACGTTTCCTTCGGCGCTGGGGACCGCGCAATCGGCAGAGCAGCCCAAGGTGGTTGGCAGCCACGGTGTGCTGTGGATGCCGCCGGCGGGACAACCGGTGCGCGCGATTGTGCAGATAACGCACGGTATGAGCGAACACATTGAACGTTACGACCACTTTGCGCGCTTCTTGGCGGCGCACGGTTTTGCGGTGTGCGGGCAGGATAACATTGGGCACGGGAAATCGGTTGCTTCCCCTGACGATTGGGGGCATATTCCCGCGCGCGGTGGCAAGAAGGCCCTGATAGAGAACGTGCATGTGCTGCGTGGCATTATGGAGAAGCTGGTGACGGAAGAGGGAGTTGCCGCCGCAGGTGGCTCTGCGCGTGCGCTGGCGCCCGACGCCGCCGCGTCTGCCGACACTGCCGCGCCTGCCGCACCCGACACCGCTCCTCTGCCGTATTTCATGTTCGGCCACTCCATGGGCAGCTTCATTCTGCGCGATTACCTGGCGCATTACGGCGCAGGCTTAGCGGGTGCCGTCATTTGCGGTACGGGTCATCAAAGCGCCGCTGTTGCCACGGCGGGTCTTGCTGCCGCGAAAGCGGTTGCCCGCGCGAAAGGAGAGCGCCACATAAGCGACATGCTGTTCAACCTGGCCGATGGCGCATATGGCAAGGCCATCAAAGGCGCGCGTACCGAGCTTGACTGGCTTTCGACGAATCCGATGGTGGTGGATGCCTACCTTGCCGACCCTGCTTGCGGCTTTCGCTTCTCGGCCGGTGCCTACATTGCGCTTACGGGCCTGCTTGTTGATCTATCCAAGAAAAGCAACATCAATCGTATTCCCAAGGAGCTTCCGCTGTATTTGATTGCCGGTTCGGAAGATCCTGTGGGAGATCGCGGCCGCGGCGTGACGCGCGTGCTCAAGGAGTACAAAGAAGCGGGCATAAAGGATGTGGATATGCGGCTGTATTTAGGGGCGCGCCACGAAATCTTAAACGAGGTCGATAAGGAAAAAGTATACGCTGACGTGCTGAAATGGTTGGAGGCGCATCTCGCATGAAACGCTATGTAGTCACGCTTGACCAAGGCACAACGTCTTCGCGTGCTATGCTCATCGACAAACAGGCGCACGTATGCGGCGTGGTGCAGCGTCCGTTTGAGCAGCTGTATCCGCAGCCAGGCTGGGTCGAGCACGATCCGCAGGAAATTTTGGCGTCGCAGCTGGGCTCGCTTACGGAGCTCTTGGTGTCGCATCGTTTGACGGTCGATGATATCGATAGCATTGGTATCACAAATCAGCGCGAGACCACGGTGGTGTGGAGCCGCGAGACGGGCAAACCGGTCTGCAATGCCATTGTGTGGCAGTGCCGCCGCACGGCCGACATTGTGGAGCGCCTTTGCGGGGAAGAGTCGGTGCGCAAAGAAGTGCAGGCGCGCACGGGCCTTTTGCCCGATGCGTATTACTCTGCCAGCAAGATTCGTTGGATCCTGGATAATATTCCTGGTGCTCAAGAAGACGCCGAACAGGGAAAACTTGCATTCGGCACCATCGACTGCTGGCTTATTTGGACGCTTACGCACGGGCGCGTGCATGCGACCGATGTGACCAACGCCAGCCGCACCATGCTCTACAACATCCACGAAGGCTGCTGGGATCCGTGGCTTCTGCAGCTCTTCGGCATTCCTGCATCGCTTTTGCCCGAAGTGCGCCCCTCGGCCAGCGTGTACGGCGTAACCACGCATCCGGCCATTCCCGATGGCATTCCCATTTGCGGCGTTGCGGGCGACCAACAGGCGGCGCTGTTTGGTCAGTGTTGCTTTTCCCCTGGTCAGGCGAAGAATACGTACGGTACGGGCTGCTTTTTGCTCATGAATACGGGTGCCACCCCCGCGCAATCCACGCATAATCTGTCCACGACCATTGCGGCATCGGCGCCGGGCGTGGCGCACACGGAATATGCCCTGGAAGGAAGCGTTTTCGTGGCGGGTGCGCTTATGCAATGGCTGCGCGATGAGCTGGAGCTTATCAGCGATGTAGCTGGAACAGAAGAACTTGCGCGTTCCGTGGATGATACAAATGGCGTGTACGTGGTACCGGCCTTCACCGGTTTGGGCGCGCCGTATTGGGACGCCCAGGCGCGCGGTGCCATTGTGGGGCTTACGCGCGGCACGAAGCGCGCTCACCTTGTGCGTGCGGCCCTGGAAGCGCTGGCGTATCAGACAAGCGACCTGGTTATTGCCATGGAAGCCGATTCGGGTGTGACACTTTCGCGCTTGTCCGTTGACGGTGGGGCATCGGCCAACAACTTCCTTATGCAATTCCAAAGCGATATTTTGGAGCGCGAGCTGCGTCGCCCGGTCAATACGGAAACCACGGCGCTTGGTGCGGCGTTTTTGGCGGGCCTGACAACGGGATTTTGGAAGGATTTGGACGCTATTTGCGCATTGCGGTCGGCAGACACGCTGTTTCGTCCTAATATGGAGCACGACACCAGAATGAAGTTGTTGCACGGCTGGGAACATGCCGTGCGCAGGACGAGGGGAGATCTTGATGAAAATTAGCATCGCAAGCGATCATGCCGGTTTCGAAATGAAGCAGCTCATGATCAACTATTTGGTAAGCAAGGGCCACGATGTGATGGATTGCGGTCCCGATTCAGCGGACCGTTGCGATTATCCTGATTATGCCGCTGCGGGCTGCGCGCCGGTTGTGTCGGGCACCGTTGATCGCGGCGTGTTGGTGTGCGGAACGGGTATCGGTATGGCCATTGCTGCGAACAAAGTTCATGGTATTCGCGCTGCGAACTGCATCAACACGAATTTCGCCCAGCTGTGCCGCGAGCATAACGATGCAAACGTCATCACGCTTTCTGCCCGTTTTGTTTCGGAAGCAGAAAACCAGGCAATCCTTGATGCGTTCTTGACCACGGATTTCGGCGGCGGACGCCATGCCGGGCGTGTTGAGAAGATCATGGCACTTGAGAAGTAGGTGGAAGCAGAACGACTCGCTCAACAGGAGTTTGATTGAATCGTCGGTAGGTGCCTGAGGTGCTTGCCGGCGATTTCTTTTGCGAGCGTGCTACTGGTGCTATCCGCGCCGCCGCCTGCTCCTGCCGTATCGACTGCGCCTTTTCGTCTTGCGGCGCCAAGTTCGCGCCTGCCGTTTGCGCCCGCTGCGACCGTTTCGTTTCATGCGCACGCCTCTTCGCCTCGCAAAAGTTCCGCACCCTTGCTCACTGTAAAGACTTTTTTGCAAGGCTATTTCGCCCTCTGTTTCGTTCTGAAATAGGAGTAATATAGGCGAGTACGTTTTTTTCAACGAAAGGGAAGAACAAACCATGAACTACGATCATCTGACTGCTGAAGATCCGGACATTGCGGGTGCTCTGAACGCTGAGCTTTCCCGTCAGCGCGATTGCGTTGAACTGATTGCTTCCGAGAACATTGTTTCCGAAGCGGTAATGGAGGCCATGGGCAGCGTGTTCACGAACAAGTACGCTGAAGGCTATCCGGCAAAGCGCTACTACGGCGGTTGCGAGAACTGCGACACTATTGAAAACATCGCCATCGAGCGTGCCTGCAAGCTGTTCGGTGCCAAATACGCAAACGTTCAGCCGCACTCTGGCGCAAATGCCAACTTGGCCGCTTACTTCGCCACCATCAAGCCGGGCGATACCATTATGGGCATGTCCCTTGATCACGGCGGACACCTGACGCACGGTTCGCCCGCTAACTTCTCCGGCAAGCTGTACAACGTTGTTCCCTATGGTCTGAACCCCGAAACTGAGCTTCTGGACTACGATGAAATGCTGCGCAAGGCAAAGGAATGCCGTCCTGCGTTGATTATGGGTGGCGCTTCTGCGTATCCGCGCACCATCGACTTTGCCAAGATGAAGGAAATCGCCGACGAAGTGGGCGCGGTCCTGGTTGTCGATATGGCTCACATTGCCGGTTTGGTTGCAGCTGGTCTGCATCCCAGCCCCGTGCCGTACGCCGATATTACCACCACCACCACGCACAAGACGCTGCGCGGTCCTCGTGGCGGCCTGATTTTGACGAACAGTGAAGAGCTTATCAAGAAGATCAACTCTGCCGTGTTCCCGGGCAGCCAAGGTGGCCCGCTGATGCACGTTATTGCTGGTAAGGCCGTTTCTTTCGGCGAGGCGCTGCAGCCTTCCTTCAAGGAATACGCTCAGAACATTATTGACAACTGCAAGGCAATGGGCGAAGGCATGACCGAAGGCGGCCTGCGTCTGGTGTCCGGCGGTACCGACAACCATCTGTGCTTGGTTGACCTGACGGCAGCCGATGTGACCGGCAAGGATGCCGAAAAGCTGCTTGAGCGCGTGGGTCTGACGGTGAACAAGAACAGCATTCCCAACGAGCCGCGTTCTCCGTTTGTTACAAGCGGCATTCGCGTGGGTACTGCTGCGGGTACGACACGTGGCATCACCAAGGATGAGTTCCACGAGATTGGCCAGCTCATTGCAGCAACGGTGTTCAACGCTACCGACGACGCCAAGCTTGCTGACATCCGCAAGAAGGTCGATGTCATTCTGGCGAACCATCCGCTGTATCCTAACATGACCATCTAATTGTCAGATTTTCTCGAAGCGCCCGGCATTTGCTGGGCGCTTTTTGCTATGCTTGCAGGTGGTACCATTACCGCGCTTGAGAAAGGAACGAGCATTGGAAACGAAATACGGTTCGCGCGTTATTGTTGTCGATCATCCCATGGTGCAGCATAAGCTGTCCATTTTGCGTCAGAAAGACACTTCCAGTAAACAATTCCGCGAGCTCACGCGTGAGCTGGCCCTTTTCGAAGGTTACGAGGCAACACGTGATTTGCCGCTTAAGCCCGTTGAGATTGAAACGCCCATTTGCCCCTGCACCGCCTACGAGCTGGCGGGAAAGAAGCTGGCCGTGGTGCCCATTTTGCGCGCTGGTCTGGGATTGGTCGATGGCGTGCTTGATCTAATCCCCGCCGCGCGCGTGGGCCATTTGGGCATGTACCGCAACGAGGAAACCCACGAGCCTGTTCCGTATTACGCAAAGATGCCGGCCGATATTGCCGAGCGCACCGTTATCGTGGTTGACCCCATGC
>CAKTYF010000034.1 GCA_934631995.1 uncultured Eggerthellaceae bacterium | reverse complement strand
ACTATACGCGGTGTAATGGTCGCTTGTTTGCAGCATATCGCGAATGACCAGCGCTTTTTCAGCGGTAACGTTATCGGCGCTCAAAAGCTGCTCCACCAACGACGGGTAGTTTTCCGCCAGAGCGTTGAAGCATGCCACGAACGCGCGGTAATACCCAGAATAGGCGAAGTTGGGATCACCGCTTGCCGAGCATGCCATGAACGCCGCGAAATTCGCTTCCTCTTCGGCGGCAATGCCCAGACGATGAGCCGCCTCGTGGCACATGTTGAACGCAAGCGTGGCGGGAGCGCAGTTCTCGGGAACGTTCGCCTCGCCCGTTAAGGGAACGAAAATGCCGTCCGAACCCGTGTACAGCAGCGCATCTCCCAAAAGCGAGAGCCGCTTGACAGGTGCCGTGGAACCATCGAACACATCATATTGGGAAGCAAGTGGCGCAAAAGCAGCACCGCCTTTTGCCGCTAAATCATCAAATGACGCAGGAACCAGCTGGGCTGTTTCGGCATCACGCGGCACCTGCGTTGCGAACGATGCCGCCTGCTGCCAGTAATAATCCGTAGCATCATATAGCTCCTCGGCTGTATATTCGCGCACGTCAAGACCGATTTCCTGGGACAAGGGCGGCGCGTAATGGTTCAACGCCCAACCGCACACCACCACCGTAGCCAGCGCGGAAACAACCAAAAGCACCCGCGAAAACCACGCCAAAAGCGACTTGCGACGCGCTACGCAATACGCAAGCGAAACAACCGACAGCACAACCAGCGCTACCAGCAGGAAATCGCACACAGAAACTGAAGGCGAAAGTACGCTGGTCAGCGAAGCAAGTGCCGCCATAAATGTGCGCGAGGCCACGCGATACGCTGGAAAGAACGCTTCGCCATAAACGCTGAAAAGAGCCGCCGACCCCACCATGACCAGCAGCAACACTGCCGTTATGGCGAAACGCCGTGCCGTTCCCTTCGTCATGACCGCTTTCATCCCTTTCCGTTTTCGCATCTGCGTCGCAAACGCCCGCACGCGCCCGCGTGTGCAGCTGCATCACGCACACACCCGCAGCCGCCCACGCCCGCACGACCGCCGCTCGCATGTTCTTTTCGCAAATTATCGAACATACAGCACGCCCCAAACAGGTCACGCGCGAAAATGCAGGAAAAGAAAAGAGGGCATCAACGCCCCGAAAAAACAGCCAGGAGACCACCGTGAACTACCACAACGTACATCTTGCCGAAAGCGCTATGGTTGCGCCGAGCGCATGCCTTGTAGGCTCTGTTGAAATCGGCGAAAACGTTACCGTCATGCATTCCGCCAGTGCGCGCGGCGATTACGAAGGACGCATTGTGATAGGCGATCGCACGAACATGCAAGAGCACGTCTGCATCCATGTTGACCTGCACGGATTGTGCCAAATTGGAAAAGGTGTGACTATTGGCCATGGTGCCATTCTGCACGGATGCACCGTAGGAGACGAAAGCCTGATTGGAATGGGCGCCACAGTGCTCGATGGCGCCGTTATTGGCAGCCATTGCCTGATTGGCGCTGGCGCGCTGGTGACTGGCACGGCGAACATCCCCGATGGCATGCTCGCAATTGGTGCACCCGCCCGCCCGGTGCGTCCGCTTACGCCACAGGAAATAGAGCGCGTGTCAAAAGGCGGGGCCGAGTACCAAGAAATCGGCGAAGAAATGACTGAGCAGGGGCTTCTTTTCCAAGGGCCCGAAAACGTACGCGCCAACTGCCCGCAAGTTGCCCTTGCATAACAGCTGGCGCGCAAAATAGCATCTTCAGCGCTTGGACGCCCTATTCGAGTGCTGCATCCAGATGCCATACCCAAACACAGCGCCCAATCTGCGGCTAAACGCTTAATCGGTTAGGCAAAAGCATGTTTCGCCTAACCGATTTTTTTTGCAAAACAGACAGCGCTCTCCCTTACTCCTTGCGCGTCCTTTTCGCCAGAACCACCGCACCGGAAACGCATGCAGCCATCAGCAGAACCGCAATGCTCATCAGGGCTGCGGCGTTATCGCCCGTTTGGGGGATAACCTTGCCATCCGCAGCAGGCTGCGTCTTGCCATCGGCACCAGGCTTGGGCTTGTCGCTCGCACCCGGCTTATCGCCATCGCCCGGCTTGGGCTTGTTCGGATCATCGCCGTCGCCCGGGTCGCCACCAGGAGCGTTGTTCTTGGTGTAGATGTTCTCGAACTCCATAACCCGTACAGGATCCACATTCGGCACTGGCTCGTAGAATTCGCCGTTGTCGGTCACCACCAGGCGCGCAGGCATAATGGTGTAGCCCGAAACAACGTTGCCACCCTGAGCGTTATTGTCGGTGATTTCAATTTCGTAGCAGCTAATCATGTACACCGCGTCCGAATACGTCCAATCCGGAACTGCGGTATTCTTCTCACGAACCAAGAAGCCCTCGCTCGTAAGATTCCTTACCTGGTCCTTCGGTCCTTCAATGGTCAGTCGTCCCTCGTAAGTTTCTGCGCCGTTCGTCATGACCTTGCCCGTTATGGTCACATCGGCATAATTCTCGATTGCACCCGCGCCAACGTGGAAGATCTCCAGCTCAAACTCCTGCTGACCAGGAGCAATGTCGCCACCCTTCACAACCCTTTTCTCAAAGGGGAAGCCATACGAAACAATCGCGTCGCTCGTGGTGAAGTGGATATTCTTGTACAGGTTGAGATAGCCCTTAGCCGCCTCAACGCCATCGTGTTCGATAAGGTCAATCGTTGCGCCTTCGCTATCAACGGCAACGGCGGTCTTCAGCGTGTAGTCATCCAAGATAACGGGGTTATCAGCGATTGCCGGAATATTTTCCTGGTTCGTGTTCTTCGCATCAACGTCAACCAAACCAACCCTGAACGTTCCGTTGCAGCCAGAAGGATACATACCGGAAAGCTCAACTTTCGCGCCACCATAGATGGTAAGGTCGCCTCTTGCCCAAATGGGAGAATCCTTGGCGGACGTAGCCTTAACGCTGCCGCCGTTGATCGACAAGTCGGCCTGAGCGAACAGGCCCGGGAAGAGGCTTTCTGCCACTACGCTCGAGTTGTTGACATAGATGCTTCCACCGCCAGTCTGACCATCACCAGGGGCGATGTACGCCGCATTGCAGCCCTCTTCCGTGGCGGAAAGCTTAACGTCGGAACCGTTTGCAATAATCAAATTGAGCGCATCGATACCCGCATACAAGCCGTTCGCCGTAAGATTCACGTTGTCCAAACGCACCGTTCCATAGGCGGAAATGCCAATACCACCGGAAGAGTTAATAACAATCGTGGCGTTCATGATGTCAACGCTTCCCCACTGGCAGGTAATGCCATCCTGCGTATCCCCGGTAACGTTAATCGTAAGCGTGCCTGGACCCTCGATCTTAAGGTTGCTCTTGATAATAGCGCCCAGATTATTATCCAGGGTGATCTGATTGTTGCCCTGAAGCGTGATGGTCAAATCATTCGAGAGCATTGAATAAATGCCGCCACTCATTGTTGCTTTCGTGATGGTGGCGTTATTCAAAGTAAGATTTTGCGTGGCAGGATCGTATGTCGCGGTTCCCTCGCCGCAGTCGATGGTAAGCTTTTCGCTGGTGAACTGCTCGCCATTAACATGCAAATCGTACTCGTCTACCGCGAGCGCTGTCGCGGGCAGAATAGCCAGGGCGAACGCAAACGCCACAGCCATCCCCAGTAATTTCCGTATTCTCTTCATGGCACTCCCTTCCTGTTCGGCGGACTCGCAAAGAAGCGAAACCGGATAAGCAGCAAGCGCATTCGGAAGAAACAGCGATTGTTCAGGATCGACACATCGCCAGTTGCTTCCAAACGCAGCCAAGCTCATTATGCCTGGTAGCGCCTGCACTATAGGCAGCTCCGGTGTCTTAAAGACTTTGCAATCATGTTCTATATTACAGGGGTCGTGGGAGATTTTGCAAGACTATATGGCTCATTTTTAGGCGATTTGGGTAACCTTATGGCTCAAAGTGAGTAAAAAAGCGCCCGAGCCCGCCGCCCGAAAAGGCAGCGAACCCGAGCGCTTATACGCTTGCGCGTTCATCCGTTCACGCATTCGCGAAGCCGCAACTCGCGGGAAACCTTGCCGCGAACACACGCAGATGAATATGAGGAGCGAAAAGCAATGCGAAGGACCAGACGCTCTTACCTTGTCTCTTACTTTGTCTCTCACCTTGGCCCTTACATCGATTGTGCGGCGCGCGCCACCAGGTCAACGCAGGTATCCATGCCCAAGATGCCCGTATCAAGCGCCATGGTGTACTCGTGGACGCTGCCCCAATGACGACCAGTGTAGCACTCGTAATAAGCGTGGCGGCCGGAGTCAATCTTGCGCATAATGCGTCGTGCCTGCTCAGGATCGGTGCAATCGTTGAGATCCATGGCGCGCGGCAAACGATGCGCCTCGTCGGCGAACAGGAACACGCTCATGTGATCGATGTTCTCCTCTTCCAGCGTAACACCAGCGCAGCGGCCCAAAAGCACGCAAGGACCTTCGTTGGCCAGCTTGATGATAGCGCGGCGCTCGTACTCGAACACGGTGTCCTTAATGTCGTAAGACGCCGGAAGAATCGCACGCAGGAACGAATCGCGCTTACGCATGACCTCCTCTTCCTCGATGATTCGGTCAACATCAAGACCGCTTTCGCGCGCGGTGCTCAGAATAATGTCGCGGTCATAAAAATTGATGCCCAGGCGTTCGGCAACTTGGCGTCCAATGGTGTGCCCGCCTGCTCCGTATTCACGGCTGATGGTAATGACTTTCATGTGCGCACCTTTCCCAAGAAAACTTAGATGGCGATATTCGTTATACCGATGCATTAGCGCATCCCTACCAGTTTAACGCGAAAACAAACGAACGCCTAGCAAAGACCAAAAGCAACATTTGGAGCGGAAGCGTTTTTCCGCCGCAGGGCACCGTTTGGCAAAGCGCGGCAAAGCACGACAAGGACATTCCAGGCGTTTCGAGCATTTCCGGAGACCCCGGGCACCCCAGCCCAAGCACCCAATCCTAAGACGCCAAGCGAAACGCCCGACCGTAAAACACCAGGCGAAACGCCCAGCAATCACCCAACCGCGAGCTTCAACTACTCCAGCGTATCCAAAAACTTGCGAAGGCGTTCGCGTGCAACTTCAATTTCGTAGAAGTCTTGCCTGTTCAGCACACGATCGAACTCCATCATTGCAGCATCAATCATCTCGCGTCGCTGACCCGTTGCTTCTTCATACATGCGCTCGCCGCGCAACAGCTGCAAACGATTCGCTTCGTCTTCGCGCGGATTCTGCTTCAAATACGACAAGCGCTCAAACCGCGCGGCGGCTTCTTCATCGGAAATCTTATGTTCTTCGTTTTGGACGACCATCTTATGCACTTCGCCCGTGGAAAGAATGCAAACTTCCACTTCAAGCAGGGAGTTCACGTCGTAAGTAAAAATCACGTCAATGGCTTCTTGTCCGCGCGGACCCGCCGGAACCGATGCGGAAATCTCACCAAGCAGCAAGTTATTAGCAGCCATGCGGCTTTCGCCCTGCAAGATTTTTACGACCACCTGCGACTGATTGTCGTACACGGTGCTCACGCGCTGGCGACGGCTCACGGGAATCACGGTGTTGCGCTCGATGATGGGAAGGAAATGCCCTGCTTCTTCGAACGTGCCGTTGCCGGCAACGACCTCGGTTCCCAGCGTAAACGGGCACACGTCGGTCAAAACGACTTCGCTGATTTCCGCATCGCGCATTTTCATGCCGCACTGCAACGCAGCGCCCAGCGCAACGGCGGTATCGGGGTCAACAAGCGTTTCGGGCTTGCGGCGAAATACTTTTTCCACGAAACGCCGCACCACGGGAAGACGCGTGGCGCCGCCCACCAAAACAATGCGGTCGATATCTTCCAAATGAACGTCGGCGTCACGCAAGCTGCGCTCAATAGGGCGGCGCAAACGCTCAAGCAACGGCTGGCATGCTTGCTCATATTCTTCAAGCGTGAAATCTTCCGAATAATGCTTTTCTGCAAAAGTCCAGCTCATCGTAACGGTTTCGGATTCCGAAAAACGACATTTCGCCTCTTCGGCCGCTTTGGTAAGCTCTGCCTGCGCACGATTATCAAGCACTTGCCGCGCCATGCCAATGCGCGCCAGGAACATGGTTTCCAAAAGCTCGGTGAAGTCTTCGCCGCCAATAAAGTTGTCGCCCGCAATGGCATGGACCTCCATGATGCACGCGAAAAACTCCAGAACCGAAACATCAAACGTGCCGCCACCCAGGTCAAACACCAGGCAGCGCTCATCCACCGGTTCGCCTTGCGCGGCCTGGACCTCAATGGCCCCCATGCCCGATGCCACCGTTTCTTCGGTCGGACGCGCCGCCGCACCGCCCACGCCATGCGCAATTGCCGCCGCCGTGGGTTCGTTGATAATGCGGCTCACTTTGAGTCCTGCCAGCTCACCGGCACGTTTCGTGGCTTTGCGTTGCAGGTCGTTGAAGTAGGCGGGCACGCTGATAATGGCCTCGTCCACTTCGCAGCCCAAGTACACTTCGGCGTCTTCCTTCAGGGAGCGCAACACGAAACGAGACAGCTCTTCGGCGCGAAACTCCATACCGTCAAGCTCGAACGTTCGGTCGGTGCCCATGCTGCGCTTGAAAACGCTTGCTACGCTCAAAGGATGCAGCATGCCGAAGGCGCGCGCCGTTTCGCCCACCAAAATCATGCCACTTTCATCGATGGCCACCACCGAAGGCGTGAGCAGCTTGCCCAATCTATTGGGAATTACCTGAGCGCACCCATCGCGGAAGCACGCGACCAGGCTGTTTGTTGTTCCAAGATCAATGCCAACCAACATGCGAAGACACCTACTACTAAAATCCTCTTTCACTCTCTGCCGCAGCTACGCTCTGGCAAGCAGCCCTGCGCATACGCGCGTATCGCCCGCACGCTCGCCGCACGCTGCACGCCCAGGTCCGTACACCGCAAACGGCGGCACACCCGCTGCCACTCACGCGGACGCGACGCAGCTACAGCTCCCCTTGCCGCTTGAGTTCCTGCTCAAGGCATGCAAAGCCCAGGGAGCCCGGCCATTTCTTTCGACCAAGCTTAACCAGCTCGCAGCACGTGACCACATCTCCCTGAATCAAGCCGACCAACGCCTTGAACAGCACGCTATCGCAGCATGCTCCGTTGCCGCACCGTTCACATAACGGCAGCTCATCGGCTTGCGCCAACGCATCTCGCATCTGATCGACCTGCCCCAACAAAGCAAACATTGCCGCTTGCCACAGCAGGAAATGACGCCGATGCGTGCTATAGGGAAGCAGCAAAGCATCAATCTCTGCCACGGCCTCTTGTGCATATTGTACCGCAGCTTGCGCGTTGCCCTGACACCACTTTAGCAACGCCAGATCCGACAGCTCTTGAAAGATGGTTGCCTCCCGCTCCTTCTTGTCTTTAATGCGGCTCAGCAAAAGCGTTTCATACGCTCGGAAATCCCTGGCATACGCTGCCAGAATCCGTTGCATCTGAAAACGCTGGTCATCGCTCATATGAGGACTTCCCGCGCGCGCAAAATGCTTCGCGCGCCGCAAGCTTCCCGCACTTAAAAGCTCCTGAAGAGCGCGGTAGTACGCCAAGCCGCCTAAACTTTGCGGCGAAACATCGTGCTTTTCGTTCACGTCGCCCCACGAATCAAGATGGGCACACAGCTGATCGAACAGGCCAAACTGTAAAAGCACGTCGGCAACATCCGCGTACACGGAATCATACGCAAACGAAAACGACGCATGGAACAGCGTTTCCACCGCTGCACGCGCCCGTCCCGCCCGACGCAACACCAGCGCCTTGCGCAGATAATGGCTCACCGCCAGCTTCCCCGCCGCCTTCGACTTGAGCAGCAGGCCGTCGCATTCCC
Organism: uncultured Eggerthellaceae bacterium; assembly: GCA_934631995.1. GTDB lineage: Bacteria > Actinomycetota > Coriobacteriia > Coriobacteriales > Eggerthellaceae > CAKUOV01. Next base: position 9,866 of record CAKTYF010000034.1, on the reverse strand, counting down.
GCAGCGCATCGTCATAGCGACCCAGCGCCTCATACACGAACGAGAGCATCCGATAGCTATCGGGGCTTTCCGGCTCCACCGCGCGCTCGCGCAAGAAGTAACTCTCTGCCAGGGAGAAGTCGCGCACAAAGTACGCATACAGGCCCGAGTAATACAGCGTCACAGGGTCATTGGGCTCCTGTTCAAGCACCTGCTGATAATAATCGAGCGCTTTTTGCGCATTGACCTCGGGATTCTTCCCATATAGCTGTGCCAACGCACGCTCGGACTCAAGGTCGTCATGGGGAAGCTGAGCCAAACGAAGATATGCCTCAATGGCATCATCCGTGCGGTCCAAACGTCGCAAAAGCCACGCCCGAAACGAGAGACAATCCGCATCGTTCGGATCAAGCTCCAAACCCTTATCCAGCACCTCAAGCTGCCATTCGGGCGACGCATCTTTTTCATCTTGCGAAAGGATTGCCAAGCGAAAACACGCCTGACCAGGCCAATCCATCTCTTCGCCTTGCTTTAAGCGCTCGTAAATTTCGCGATAGATTGCAAGCGCCGCCGCACGACCATGCTCAAGAACGAACGGCGTACCATCGTAGAGCTTGCCCTCGTTCGGCAATGCCTCTTCCGACCCAATAGCCGCCGCATCGGTAGCTTCGGCATAAAGCGCTTTGCACCACAAAACGGGCAGGTAATCGCCGCATTGGCTGTCTTCCAGAAATCGCAAATCATCGGCAGCTTGCTGCAGCGCACCGTTGCGAAGCAGGATGCGCAGACGCAAAACATACACGCCCAAGTCGCCTTTCTCCAGCTCAAGGGCGTAGTTTACTTGGTAGAACGCATCGCGATCGTTGCGCATCTCAAAACAGTACTGAGCCAGCAAATAATGGGCATGATACGCACCCGGCATCACATCTATCAAGCGCTCCGCCGCTTGAGCCGCCTCGGGCCAGCGGTTCAAAGACGCCATAACGCGCGAATAATGCGTAAGGCGCTCAGGGTTATCGGGGTCCACTTCCGCTGCTTCCTGGTAATAGGGAAGCGCCAGTTCAGGATGCTTTTGCGCATAAAGGGCATCGCCGCAGCGGGCGATCATCTCCGCTAGGCGCGCCATACGTTTCCTGGTGCGCTCTGTTCCATCGGGCTGCATGGCGCGCACCACTTCCACCAGGGCTTTTGAGTCCTCGAACGCCCGCTCGTAGCGCTCCGTTGCCAAAAACGCCTGCGATGACAAGTTGTAATACTCATACGGTTCAATGTTTTCCGGATCAATGCGATCGATGAGCTCCACCGATTCCTCGTCGCGCTCGTTTTGCAGATAGCACCACGCCAGCTCGAACAGCAGCTTGTCGGAGCAATCCCCCTGCTCAAGGCGCTGTTCATACTGCTCGATAAGCGATTCGTTCCACTTCTGGCGAACATCGCTTAGCTCCATGAGCTCCTTTTGATCGCCACCCGCAGCATGCATCAAGTCGCCCAAAAGCTCCACGCCCTCGGCAAAACGCTGCTGGCCCGCCAAAGACTGCGCTAAAAGCCAGGTCAAACGACGATCCCCCCGGTTGCTTTCAAGCAACTCGCGCACAATCGCCTCGCATTGCTCCCACGATTCGCCATCGGCATACGTTTCCGCAAGCTCTTCTTTCAGATGCTCGTCTTCGGGAAAATCCTTCGTGAGCTCCAAAAGCTTAACCACGCCCATGCCATCGCCTTGGGTTGCCATATAGTGATAGCGCAGCGCGCGACCGTACGGATGCGTTTCGGAAAGCGCGTCCATTTTATCCAAAAACTGCGCCGCATCTTTCCATTCACAATGCCCCGCTTGCAAGTAAAGGTCCAGGTAAGCGTCGCATTCTTCCGCGTTTTCACCGGGAGAGAACAACTGGAACGGAAGCGCCGGGGCAAACTTCGCGCCATCTATCAGAAGATGATCCACAAACGGGCGCGGATACGTTTCGCACAGCTCTTCACGCCGCTGCGACCACTTGAACGTATCTTCCAGAACCTGCCACACCTCTTGGGGAAGGTTCCCGTTGTGAAGAAGGAACAGCAACAACATCATTTCTATTTCAGGGCGGCTATCCAGCGCAACGGCAACATCCTGCGTGAGCAAATTGCGCCACAAAGCGGGATCAATACGCTTCTGGAAATCCGCATACAGAGCTGTGAGCTGAGATAACCATTGTTCTTCGGGTGTTTTTGCCGCCTCGGCGACAGGCGATCCAGGATCACCTTCCGCTGCAGCTTGGGCGGATTTCGCGTCTTTTACTGCCTCTTGTTGACACGATGCCCACGAAAGCGCCTGCTCGTATGCTTCGCGCAGCACCTTGAACTCTTCGGGTTTATCTTCGGGATTCGTGTGCATCAACTGCGTGCGATACGCTTTCGTTATCGCTTTTTTTTCGGCAGTTGGCTCAATGCCCAAAACTGTCCAGTCCATGCGTCCTCCCCTTCCCTCTTTTTTGCGCACGCGTTACCTGCGGCCGTTCTACCTGCGCCTATGGCAAGCGGACACAGGCGAATCAGCCAATCGCAATTGCGCCGCCAGTCGCAGCCGCGTTACGCGCTCTTCCTGCACTGACCGCTAACGCCAGTCGCGGCATCTGCACGCGGCACCGCCTTTGGAACGCGCAGCCCGCCGCTAAATCCACCCGAAATGACGACACGCATGATAAATGCCGTCTTGGTCGCACGCGTCCGTCACGTAATCGGCGCGTTCCTTCAGCGCAGGCACGGCATTTCCCATGGCAATGCTTGTCCACCCCGGGCAAAACATAGAGATGTCGTTTTTGCCATCGCCAAATACTACCGCATCTTCGTACGGCGCGTGAAAATAGTCCATAAGGAAGCGAATTCCCATGTCTTTATTCATGGGCTCAACAAACAGCGCCCCCGAATTATACGTGACCCACGGCACGTCATCTAGAACGCCCGTGGCCACCAGCGCGGGGACATTTTCTGTAGCGCACGGAATATACACTTTCATGACCTGGGTCAATGCGTCAATATCCAAGTTGGCATCGTAGCGCGTGGGCAGATAATAATCGCCCGATATCGTTGCGAAATCGGGGTTGCTTGACACGCGCCACGGCACGTTATCCGTGGTTACCGCCCAAGGAACGCCCAGGTCATCAAGATGATGAAGGCACGCTTTCACCGGCGGCAAGTCAAGCGAGCGCATCCACAGCAGCTTACCATCCACCGTAACGGAATTTCCGCCATCGGACACCACATTGCGAATGCCCGCGCTATCAATGAAATCAAGCGCGTTGCACTGCAAACGCCCCGTGGCAAGCGCCACGAAATGCCCTTGCGTTTCCAAAAGATGCAACGTTTCGCGCGTGCTATCAGGAATATTACGCGTAAGCGGAATGGCAAGCGTTCCGTCGTAATCAAAGAAGAAGTACTTTTTCGTTCCCATAATTATTCTTCACCTGGTTTCCAGCGCCAAACAATCCGGCGCACGCCGGGTTCCCTAGCAGGCGGCGCATCACGCAAGACCAAACAGCAGCCCCACGCAACGCACGATAAACGCCACAATCCACGCCACCGCGCACTGCCCAACCACAATACCCAGCGCCCATTTTCCGCCCAGTTCGCGGTTGATGCTTGCAATTGCTGCCACGCATGGCGTGTAGAGCAGGCAAAACACCAGCAAACATGCGCCCGCCAGCGGCGTGAACGCCGTTGCAAGAGCCGATGCGCCGCCGTAAAGCACAATCATGGTGGCCACAACGCTTTCCTTCGCAATAAAGCCCGATACCAGCGCCGTGCCAATACGCCAATCGCCCAATCCCAACGGAGCCAGAATTGGTGCAAGCAGGCCCGCTATCTGCGCCAACATGCTGTCGGCAGAATCCTGCACTACGTTGAGCCCAAAGCTGAACGTTTGCAGCGCCCAAATCACCAGCACCGCTAGCAAAATGATCGTGAACGCGCGATGCAAAAACTCGCTACATTTATCCCACATCAAGTGGCCAACGTTTTTCGCCGCTGGCATGCGATAGTTCGGCAGCTCCATAACAAAGGGCACAGCTTCGCCCTTCAGCACGAACTTCTTCAGCAAGAACGCCACGAAAATACCCACGACAATGCCCAGAACGTAGAGTAGCCCCACAACCAGGCCCGCTTGCTGCGGGAAAAACGCCTCGCCCAAGAATACGTAGATGGGCAGCTTTGCCGAACAGCTCATGAACGGCGTAAGGATGATGGTCAGCTTGCGGTCGCGCTCCGAAGGAAGCGTGCGCGTTGCCATAACGCTGGGTACGCTGCAGCCAAAACCAATGAGCATGGGCACGATGCTGCGCCCCGAAAGGCCCAGCTTACGCAGCGGTTTATCCATGACAAACGCTACGCGCGCCAGATAACCGCTGTCTTCAAGCATAGACAGGAAGAAGAACAGCACGGCAATGATGGGCAAAAACGAGAGCACGCTGCCCACGCCGCCGAAAATGCCATCGATCACAAACGATTGCAGCACTTCGTTTATTTGGGCGCTTTCCATGGCGGCGGCGCACGCATCGCCCAGCGCGCCAATGCCCGTTTCAAGCAAGTCCTGAAGGAACGCGCCGATAACTTCAAACGTCAAGAAAAAAACCGCCACCATTATCAGGATAAACGCCGGAATAGCCGTAAAACGACCCGTAAGGATACGGTCTGCTTTTTGGCTGCGCGCGTGTTCGCGGCTTTCATGCGGCTTTACCACGGTCAGGCCGCAGACGCGCTCGATGAAGGAAAAACGCATGCTGGCCAGCGCCGCCGCGCGGTCAAGATGGCTTTCCGCCTCCATTTGCAACGCAAGGTGCTCGATGGTTTCCAGCTCGTTTTCGTCCAGATTCAGCGCACGCGCCACCAGCGGATCGCCTTCTGCCAGCTTCGATGCGGCAAAACGCACGGGAATGCCCGCTTTTTGGGCGTGATCTTCAATCAAGTGCATAATGCCGTGGAGGCAGCGATGCACCGCGCCGCCGTTTTCCGTAGCGTCGCAGAAGTCCTGGCGCTTGGGGCCTTCGCCGTAATACGCAACGTGCATGGCGTGGTTCACCAGCTCGGTAATGCCTTCGCCCTGCACGGCGCTAATGGGCACAACGGGAATGCCCAGCTGCGCTTCCAGCTCGTTGACCAGCACCGATCCGCCGTTTGCGGACACTTCATCCATCATGTTCAGCGCCAGCACCATGGGAATATCCAGCTCAAGGAGCTGCATGGTCAGGTACAGATTGCGCTCGATATTCGTTGCGTCCACAATGTTGATAATGCCGCACGGTTTATCCTCCAGCACGAACTGGCGCGTGACAATCTCTTCTGCGGAATACGGGCTCATGGAGTAGATGCCCGGCAAGTCCGTGACCAGGGTGTTTGCATGACCCAGCAGCGGGCCATCTTTGCGGTCAACCGTAACGCCGGGGAAGTTGCCCACGTGCTGGTTGGAGCCCGTAAGCTGGTTGAACAGCGTTGTTTTGCCGCAGTTCTGGTTTCCCACCAGGGCAAACGTCAGTTTCTTATCTTGGGGAAGCGGCGCTTCCTCGGATGCGTTGTGGTAGCGGCCGCCTTCGCCAAAGCCGGGGTGATCCGTCTCATGAGGATGCCCGCCCGGGAACACACCGCGCTTTTGCGGCTGCCCCGTGTTTCGCTGGGCATCGCCAATGCGCGCAACCTCTTCGTCCACCACATCGCACAGCGTGATGCGCGCCGCATCTTCCAAGCGCAACGTAAGCTCGTAACCGTGAATGCGCACCTGAACGGGGTCGCCCATGGGGGCATGCTTCACCATGGTCACGTGGGCGCCCGGGATTAGACCCATGTCAAGAAAGTGCTGGCGGAGCGCGCCTTCTCCGCCTACTTGCTGGATAAGCGCGTTCTTCCCGATGGGAAGAAGATTCAGAGTCAGAGCGTTATCGTTGGCGTCGATATCAACCGACGGACGACCCTCGCCCATTGCATCAATGGAAATAGCTGGCATTTCAGTGCCAGGCTCGCAGCAATTCGCCATATGAACGTTCCTTAAAGCGCGCGGTTTTTGTTCTTGATTCGTGCGCCATCGCTTCGCTTAAAACCTATCTTTCAAGTGCGAAATTATAACGCAACCGCTCTTCGGGAACGAAAAGCATCTCAGAACTCTGACATTTCAGCAGCGGATATCAAGCTGAAACCGCATGGAGGCACAGCGCCTGCGCAGGTCAATGATGCGTTGTGGCAGGCAAGCCGGAGCCAAGCCGGCATCGGACCGAAGACGCGTTGAGAAGTGGCAAGCGATAACAAGCATCGAGACACCTACTTGAACAGCTCATCATGGCTTCCCGTTCGTTGCATCAAGGCAATTCCACCCGATGTCCTCCACACAAGAAGCCAATCCCCAGCATTACACACATGGCACTCAGAACTCCCTGACCAATTGCCAACAAGCATATGCATATCATGCCTACGCTTGAGCGTTTCAACCGATTCAGGAGTATTTTCAATAATCAGGTCGATAACCTTGGACAGAGGGCGCGTGTCCACGTGCTTTTTCGCCAAACGCTTCACATCCCTGGAAAAAGAAGGCGAAAATTGGGCTTTCAACTTTGCCACAAGTTACGCCTCCAAAGCCGCAGCGATGAGGTCAGCGCCGTTATCAAAAGATCTTCCCGTACCGCCAGCTGACAGAATTGCGTCAGCCTCGCGAATGCTCTCAAGGCTCTCTTCATTGGGTTCCCAGCGTCCAAGATTCAAAGGAATTGAATGCGTACGCGCCATTTGCCGCCACAAAGCACGAGTTACAGAAGACAGGTCGAAGCCGTAGTACTCAGCAACCTCTGCAGCAGCTTTTTTATCAGCTTCATCGCATCTAATCGTCATTGTTGCCATGATACCTCCTAACGTACTTCTTCTGCATATGCATTGTAACACATCGCAGTAAGATATAAAGCCACGCACAACGCTAACCAATGCCTTCTTTTTTTCCTTTCGAGTTTTAGGCCTTGCCGATAACCACGTCATAAACGCAAACCATCCCAAGATTATTATGCGAGCATCGAGCACGAAATAATCGCAACATCCAAGCTTGAATTGAAGCAATCAATTGCCTTCGCTATCCGCGGTCGCCATGCCTGAATTCGAAATGGTCGCAGACTTCGCCATCCAGGTCAGGGGCATCGTTTTTCAGGACGCGGTCGATCTTCAAGCGGTAATAAACGCGGCACCCGTCATCGCGGGTATTGCAAGTTGGCTTCGTGTCTATCCAGTGCTTGCAGTTGTAGCAGCGGTGCGCCCGGATGCGCGGCTCCTCTAAATACTTTGGCGTGGCAATCGCTCCGATAAGGTCCTCGCTGTTCCGAGGCGCGAACCAATACCTGTTTTCTTCCCCGAAGTCATCAAAATCGTCCAGCACATCTCCGTGCTCAATGCTGAGGCCATCCCAGTCGTCATCGTCGTCCCAGTCGTCGTCGTCCCAGTCGTCGTCATCATCATCGAGAAGACTGCCGATGCTGGAATACGGCCTATCGTCATCGTCGTCCTCATCGTAACCCAAGTCTTTTTTTCAGCTGCGGATCGGTAGTTGTCGTGTGGGGCACCAAAGAGCCCGGGTATGCCCAGTTGTCCTCTTCGTAGCGAACGCGCTCGAAGCCCGTAAGCTTTCCGTCGCCGTTTCGGTCGTAAAACGATTGGAAGAAATCCATAGCGCCCTCCTTGGATTCGCTTTGTCTTTATTGTACCGCGGGCAATCATTTTTGATCCGTTTTCCCTTTTCAAGCACTATAAATGATTGCAAGTTCGCACCATGTCCCAAAAAACGGACAAGCTGGCTTTCGAAAAAGAATATCTTGGCTTCAGCGTTATTTAGCAGCGCGATGTTTTTTGAGACGACAGGAGGAGCCATGCCAACATGCAATCACTGCGGAAGCGAGTATTCCGAAAAATCGAGATTTTGCCCGAATTGCGGAGCGGATACCGCAACCAGAACACCCGAACCGCAACTCACACAGACTTCAATCCCGCAAGCCGATAGAAAGGCAGCGTCTAAAGACAAGCCTTTCTATAAGAGAAAGTGGTTTATCGCTGTCGTAATCATTCTTGTACTGGGAATCATTGGCTCATTCGGCAACGGTGGCGAATCGCAAACATCGGGATCGAGCTCAAGCGCATCATCTTCCCAGGTGGCAAGCAAATCCGTTGATAAGTCAACGCTGCAAGCCGTTTACGACCAGTACATGAACTATGACTCCGATACGCTTGCCAAGTATACCCAGGAAAGCCAAGCGGGCCTTGCGACGGCGTTATCAGAGGCGAAGGCCGTCATCGACAAAGAAGACGCCAGCGAAAGCGAAATCAAGAAGGCCTACGACAACATTTTTGATGCTGTCAAAAACCTGAAAGAGCCTGAAGTATCAACAGAGTTCAAGAATGCGCTGAAGAAAGCACAGAGCTACAGCGACAATATGCATATGTCGAAAGCGGGAATATACGACCAGCTAATTAGCAGCTACGGCGAAGGTTTCCCCGAAGATGCAGCCCAGTACGCAATTGACCACGTTAAGGCCGACTGGAACCAGAACGCTCTTGCGAAAGCCAAGTCCTACTACAAGAACATGAACATGTCGAAGAGTGCCGTATATGACCAGCTAATCAGCCAATACGGCGAACAATTCACCGAAGAAGAAGCGCAATACGCCGTCGATCATCTTGATGATTAAAGAAGGCTTCTGATCGAATAGGCAGGAAACGCCGCATGCAAATGCGGCGCTTCCGTTTCCATTAGACATACCTTGCATAGTTTTGCGATTGATGGAACACGTGAGCGACATAAGCGGTGTCACCCTTTAATTTGTAAACCGCAAGATAATTATTTATATGCACAATTCGGTAGCCTTTTGCCTTCAGCTCGGGCATAGCGCTCACGCTGAATAGCTCGGGCGTATCACGCAGCTGCATCATCTTCGTTCTGAATTCTTGTTTAAAGTTCTGAGCCGCTTGGGAACTTTCAAGAACTCCCTCCAAGTAACTCACAATGCTTAAGTATTCCAACTGCGCCGTTTTGGTAATGACCACTTTAGCCATTTTTATGCCCTGGGCTTGTCCAAGAACTCGAACACATCCATATAATCACCGGAATCGATTTCTTGTTCTGCAAGCAGAATGCGCGAGAGCAACTGGGCTTTCGCCGCTTCCTGCTGAAGCGCTTCATAATAATCAGGACGAAGCGCATAAAATACCTCGTAGCCGTTCTTCGTAACGGTGATTGGGCCGGACGCTTGCTCGACTCTCCTCGCAAACGACGCGGTGTCTTTGAGGTCTTTAACTGGTACGCAAGTCTGCATGATACGTCTCCTTCCTTAAGGTGGCCTAATTATACCATTTACGAACAAGAGCGGAGACCAGCTTCATGCATTCCCGGCCACATTGGCGCGTTTCATGTTGGTGATAATCGTAGCGTTTTCCCTTTTCAGATGTCATAAATGTCCAAAAATCACCAGTATGTACCAAAAAACGGACAGGAAAATTTTTACAATGGGCTATCCTAGGTTCAGTTTCAACATAAAACCCGGGCAAGCGGGAAAACGGGATCGCGAGCAAGCGATTCCCCAGGCACTATACCGCGCAAGGAAGGAACGCAAACTATAATGATCTCACCTGAAGTGTACGCTGAAAAGCTTAAAACCGACAGCCTGCAAAACCTTATTAAAGAACGCGACGAGCTGCTTGATTTCATTCAAAATTTTGAAAAGAACTGCATCGATTTCCAGAAACGCGAGCTGATTTTCAGCGGGGACGGTTGGAATATTCACCCATCCCCCGGTGTTATGTACCAAGCGTACCTGGAATATCTAGCAAAGGTAAGCGTCGCGATCAGCAACAAATTCAACCAGGAATTCGAATCCAGCGATATGTCGGCATAGGGC
>CAKTYF010000033.1 GCA_934631995.1 uncultured Eggerthellaceae bacterium | reverse complement strand
TTCTTCACGAAGCGCGGCGCGTGGCTGCAGCATCGTGCGCAAACGCTGGCGCTATATGCCATGTTCGCCATGGCGCTGCCGCAGTTCTACACGTTCGCGGAGATTCCCACCACGCATAACCCCACGGCGTTTTTCGTGGTAAGCCTGATCGCGCTGGCGGCAAACGTGGCACTGGCCGCGTACCAGTTCCATCGAATTCGCACGCGCCATCTTAACCCGCTTAAAGACGAGCTCTATAATGACACCAAGAACTACCGAGAGGTCGTCGAGGAAAATCGCTAATCCGCACGAAACACTGCTGCTCGAGTCGTGCGCCCGGCACGGCGGCCTTCTGGCAAACGAAGGAGCTGCCGTGCCCGTCAAAAGAAGCACCTCCATGCCCGAATTCGACCCTGACCTGCCGCATCCTGTTACGCGACAGGTCAGGAACAGCGCGCGCTTGAACGGCGTTCCTGGCGACATTATGCAGGCGGCGCGTGAGTTGTACGAGACCGAGGGTGTGGCGGCAACCAGCATGGCGGCTATTGCCCGCAAGGCGGGAATCACGCGCACCCTGCTGTACTATTACTTTCCCAACAAGCAAGCCGTAACCGACGCCGTTCTTGATGACTACATCGAAGACCTGGTGAAAAGCGTATCAACCTGGAACGAGTTGCGCACATTCGGCAACACCCCTGCCGAACTGAAAAACTGCGTGTCGGCGTTTCGTCGCGCGCTTTACACCGCATCGGGGCAGCCGCGCCCCATGTTCGCCGTGCTCGAAGAGCTGGGCCTACGCGATTGGTTTGCCACACAGGCCGTGCGCGAAAGCGTGGCGTGCATCCAAAACTACATTGTGTCCGAATACCTGGCGTACCGCACGATTGAAATACAGCTTATTCCTGAAACGTTCGAACTGCTTTTGTTCGGTCTAGCAGGACTAATGAAGGCGAAGCCCGACATCACCGACGAAGAGCTGGCAATACTTGTAGAGCAAACGCTTCGCCTTGACATGACGGTAATGGATCCGCCTCCCTGGCCCGAACACCCCAACGCCGCCGAAGCATAACAGCCGGTGCGCGCGGGCGCCTCCGCGCAGCGCTGCCACTGCAGCCTGACAAACGGATGTCAGCTGGCAAACGTGCGACAATCCCTTCCCTAAGCAAACATGCGCGCCAGCGCCTTCCCTTTCGAACACGAGCAACTCAGCATCCCCCCTTTGCCGTACCTTTTATCGCAATATTCTGCGAACTACTTGACTCGCAGAATATTGCGACTTATCATTTTCGCATAATGTTGCGATTCATATCGCAAGGCAGACGAAGTGTGAAGGATGCAATCAATGATTGATGCACTTGGCATCGGATACGCAATAAAAGACCGGCGCGCGCAGCTCAGGTTGACGCAGGCGCAGGTAGCCGACGCGGCGGGCGTCTCGAAGCGCTGCCTTTGGTCCTTGGAACTGGGACAAAACCCCGGCGTTCAGCTTGACAAACTTACCGCCGTACTCAAAGTGCTGGGGCTTGATTTGACCATAACGCCTTGCGATGCGCCGAAGGGCGGCGAAGAGCGCTCCAAGGGCAATCCGCCAAAGAGCACCAAACCAGTCAACTCCACCCAAAACAACAACAGCAACGATTTCGATGCATTGGCAATTTTGACGGGAAAAATCAAATGACGAAAGCACAGCTAGACGTATTTATCGCCGGAGCGCGCGCAGGCGTGCTTTCCCAAGAAGACTCGGGCGCTCTTTCATATCGATATCTCAGGGAGTATCGCGGAGTTCCTCTTTCATCGTCCATGCCGCTTTCAACGCGAGAATACCGCGATAAGACGATCCTTCCCTATCTATGGGGCCTTTTGCCAGAAGACATTGCGACCCGAAAGCGTGTCGCCGCTGAAGCGAACATCTCCTACAACAATCCGTTTGCCCTGCTCGGGATTATTGGACTCGATTGTCCTGGCGCGGTGCAGTTTAGCAGGCAAAGCGAAAAAGCGCCGCGCAAAGAACGCCTTGTTCCTGTCAATGAATCGGATATAGCATACAGACTCTCGCAATTACGAAACAACAATTCGGGATGGATAGCAACAAACGAACACTGGAGCTTAGGCGGCCAGCAAAATAAATTTGCGTTAAGGAGGCAGGACAATTTATGGTTCGCTTGCGAGGGAGCTGCAGCAACCACGCATATCCTTAAAAGCGGTGTTCATGGGCTTTCTCACCAGGCATTGAACGAATACGTCTGCATGCAAGTTGCACGTGAATGCGGAATTGATGCCGCAAAAACCGAATACTTCGAGTTCAAATGCGAAAGAGGAATCGAACCCGCTATTGTAATCGAGCGCTACGACAGAGTCGTTTCAGAAAAGAATGTCACTCGCCTTCATCAGGAAGATTTTTGCCAAGCACTTGGATGCTTGCCTGACAATAAATACACCATGTACGGTGGACCCGGCACTGCCGACATTTTGAAGTTCCTGATATCCACGGGCTCTGCGGCGCAAACCAATGTGGCAAGCTTCCTTCAGATGCTTTTCTTCAATTACCTTTTCGCAGCAACCGGCGCTCATGCTAAAAACTACTCTCTTCTGTTGAACCCCAACGGAAGTCATCGTCTTGCTCCTATGTACGACGTCGCTTCGATAGCACCTTACATTGAACCAGGGCAATGGAAAAACAAGCCACCGAAACTTGCCATGTCAATAGGAGGAGAAAACCGTATTGGGCATCTTTCCTCTAGGCATTTATCAAAAATGATAGAACGGTGCGAATTGGAAAACATTGGCATTACCGCTGATGGCTGTGTAAATCTAATAGTTCATTACGCAGAAATCATTCCCAAGAAACTTGCCACAGTCTTCGATGCGCTTGAAAAAACAAATGTCGCAACCGCATCGAAGGAATTAAGAGCGCACATGGAAGAGCCTATTGTGCGCTTGTGTGCAAAAACGATAGAGCGCCTATAGCATTGGGCAAAGCACCAAACAAAAGGAAATCATGCAACACATTGACCATATCGAAGTGCGCGGCGCGCGCGTGCACAACCTGAAAAACGTTGACGTAGACATCCCCTTGGGCCAGCTTGTAGGCATTGCGGGCGTATCGGGCTCAGGCAAAAGCTCGCTTGCGCTAGGCGTTCTCTATGCCGAAGGCTCGTGCCGCTATCTGGAAGCGCTATCCACCTATACGCGCCGCCGCATTTCGCAGGCGGGCAAAGCGTCGGTCGATGACGTTCGCTACGTTCCCGCTGCGCTTGCGCTGCATCAGCGCCCGGCGGTTCCCGGCGTACGTTCCACGTTCGGCACCTCAAGCGAGCTTCTGAATAGCTTGCGCCTTTTATTCTCGCGCGTGGGCAGCCACGTGTGCCCCCACTGCGGCCAGCACGTGCCGCCAAGCCTGAATGTTGCCGCCGAGCTAGCCATTTCCTGCCCTCATTGCGGACAGGAGTTCTATGGTCCGGGCGCCGAACAGCTCGCTTTCAACAGCGAAGGCGCCTGCCCCACGTGCAGCGGTACCGGCATTGCACGCACGGTGAATCGCGCGGCACTGGTGCCCGATGAGAGTAAAACCATCGACGAAGGCGCCGTGGTAGTGTGGGGATCGCTTATGTGGGACCTTATGAAGCAGGTCTGCGGCGCCATGGGCGTGCGTACAAACGTGCCGTTTTGCCAGCTCACATCTGAAGAGCGCGACATCGTGTTCAACGGCCCCGCCGAGAAACGGCACATCCTGTATAAGTCAAAGAAGGGCGATGACTTCGCTGAACTCGACTTCACCTATTACAACGCGGTGTATACCGTGGAAAACGCGCTCGCAAAAGCAAAAGACGAAAAGGGTCTGCGCCGCGTAGCTAAATTTCTCACGGAAGGTCCCTGTCCCGATTGCGGCGGCACACGTCTTTCGGCAGCCGCACGTGGACCGCTTGTGCGCGGAATCAACTTGGCGCAAGCCACGGAAATGACACTTGAACAGGCAGTTTCATGGGTGGCTGGCGTGTATGAAAGCCTTCCCGAAGAAATGTGTCCCATGGCAAAATCCATCTGCGAGTCGTTCCAGAGCACCGCCAAGCGTCTTTTGGAGCTGGGCTTGGGCTATCTGTCGCTCGACCGCGCGGGTGACACACTTTCCACGGGAGAACGTCAGCGCGTGCAGCTTGCGCGCTCGGTACGAAACCGCACAACCGGCGTGCTGTACGTGATGGATGAGCCCTCCATTGGCCTGCATCCTGCCAACATCGATGGCCTTTTAGGCGTTATGCGCGACCTGATTGCCGACGGCAACTCCGTGGTGATGGTCGATCACGACACGCGCATACTGCGTGCAGCCGATTATCTGGTAGAAATGGGACCCGCCGCAGGTGCAAACGGCGGCACCGTGGTTGCGCAAGGCACGGTAGGGGAAATTTCCGCAGATGATGCATCGATTATTGGCCCATATCTTTCGGGAAATTCCCAGGTACCAGCCCGTCCGCAAGCGCAAGCGGAAGCAATGTTCGACCTTGGTCGCGTTCATCTGGAATCAAGCGGGCTGCACACGGTAAAACCCTTCGCCCTTGACATTCCCAAAGGACGCCTTATCACCGTAACGGGTGTTTCTGGCTCGGGTAAAACGACCCTTGTGCTGGAAACGCTTATCCCCGCGCTTGAAGCAGCAATCGCCGGCGAAGCGCTTCCCGAACACGTGACGTCAATCGATGCGGAAGGCATTCGTCGCGCGAACCTTATCGATGCAACGCCCATTGGCATCAATGTGCGCTCGACTGTGGCAACGTACTGCGGCGTGCTTGACGACTTGCGACGTGCCTACGCGCATACCGAAGCAGCAAAAGAAGCAGGTCTTAAGCTGGGTGATTTTTCGTACAACACGGGAAGTCTGCGCTGCCCCACCTGCGACGGAACAGGGCAAATATCGCTTGACGTGCAATTCCTTCCCGATGTTGACATTGCATGCCCCGACTGCCGCGGGTCGCGCTACAGTGCTGCGGCTGATAGCGTTCTGCGCGTCGAGAAGGCCGCAACGAAAGCAACGGCCAAGGGAGCAAAAGCCAGAGCTTCACGTGCGGCGGGCGGAGCGACCGAGGCATTCGCAACACACGATGCAACCAGCGCGACCGAAAACCACGCGCTCAGCCTGCCGCAGTTGCTCGCACTCTCGGTCGATGAAGCCTTGCCACACGTTGCCGACATCAAGAAAGCGCATGAAAAGCTGAAAACGCTTCATGACCTGGGGCTAGGCTACCTTACGCTGGGCGAAGCAACCCCTGCCCTTTCCGGTGGCGAGGCGCAGCGTTTGAAGCTTGCAAGCGAAATGGGCCGCGGGCAGGAAGATGCCGTGTTCGTATTCGACGAGCCAACCATCGGCTTGCATCCGCGCGACGTGGAAACGCTGCTCAACGTGTTCCAGCGCCTTGTTGAGCAGGGCGCAACGGTAATCGTGATTGAACATGACCTTGATTTCATCGCAAATGCCGATTACGTGATTGATATGGGCCCGCAAGGCGGCGAAGCAGGTGGGCGCGTTGTTGCATGCGGCACCCCTGCGGAAATAGCTGCGAATCCCGAAAGCATCACCGGCCGCTACCTGGAACTTTAGCACGAAGCGGTCCGTTGGCCTCCCGCCACGGAATACTTCGGCGCCTCTTTTCGTCATATGCACGGCTTAATTCGCAGCAACATTATTTGTTTGCGCATACAAAATACTTAATATTTCTTATCTTGCAAAAATATTAAGTATTTTGTATATTTGTTGCAATCATTAAAATATAAAGTATTTTGAATATTGAGTAGACAGGGCTGCTATGTGGACAAATGCTTTTTCATTCGAAGGAGTCGGCGCTTTTCTCCAGGAAGCGCGGCGCGAAAGAGGAATCACTCAAGCCGAAATGGCAAAACAGCTCGGTTTTTCTCCCGTCACGCTCTCTGCGCTGGAAACAGGCAAGAATGTATCAACGAAAAAAGTTGAACGCTATCTTCAAATTCTTGGTTATCGCATGGTAATTGTGCCAAAAACGGCTCATGTGGAGGTTAAAGAATGAGAGCACTTGATGTCTATCGAATCAAAGCAGACGCACATTGGGCTGGGGCGTTTCCCCAGCCCAATCCATAAGGAGCGTCTTTCAACTTGCGCTGCAGTGCGCTGCGGCACGCACTAATCGCCCTTCTTGGCCAACGCTACGCCATTCGGCATAGGAACGTATGTCTTGATTTATTTGGCGTTGCGAACGCGATATGCTGCAGCCGAAATGAGCGCAAGCAACATCATCCCCATGGCAACTGCTGCACCTTTGCCCGCAATATCGCCTGTGGCTGGTACGGAGCCCGCACCAGCGCCGCTGCCGTCCGCCGAGTCGCCGCCACTCGTGCTATCCGATGCATCGGTGTCTCCGGAAGGCGCCGACCCGGGATCGGGTGTCGAGCCCGGGTCGGGATCAGGACCAGGCTCGGGCGATGGCTCGGGCCCGGGACCTGGCTCGGGCCCGGGGCCTGGGTCGGGTGCCGGCGCCGGCTCGGGGTCTTCCCATTGGGCGTAGAGCGTTATCGAATCCCCCGCTTCGTTGCAAAGGTTCATCACACTCGCTTCATCGGCGAAGACTTCGCCTGAACCATCGCGCGCGGTGTTCCAGCCCAAGAACTTCGAGTTTTCCAAACCTTCGTTTTCGAAAACAAACTGACAAGGCGGCAAGCTAAACGCCTGTTCATAAGCTATTTCGAGCGATTGCATAGCAGGGCCGCCCGCTAAATTGCCGTCAAAATGCACGAAATATTTGATAGGCTCCCACTGGGCGTACAAAGCAAGCGTTCCCGGCACATCCAGCAAGCTTGTCACTTCTTGCTGATCGGCAAAGCCTTCGCCTGTGCCATCGGCAACAGTGTTCCAACCAGCAAAAACGTAACCGGTACGGGCGAAAGCGTTGGCGGACAGACTGCCCCCAAAGCCGTAGTAAAACTTCTGGTCCGCCATTTCGCCCAAGGCATCTGGCGCGTTCGAATCGAACGAAACGAAATAATCAATAGGTTTCGAATCGGCACGCATGTTTGCCGCGCCACGCATCACAATGGTGGTGGGATTCGAGGCCTCCGTCATGCCGCTGGCATACCGCACCACGGTATCGACGCCCGTCCAGTTGTCGAAGACGTAGGCCGACAGACGCTCACGCACCTGAAGCGACACTTCGGTTCCTTCCAGATAAGCCTGCTGTGCATCAATCATTGCAGGCCAAGCGGGCACTACGTCAACGCCGCCAAGGTTGCCGTCGAAAGCGGTTTCCAGCGTATAGAAGTTGAGCAGGACAACTTCCGCTCCATCGCCCAGAGAAACATCCTTGCCCGTGTCTTTCCCGTCAAAGAATAAATCATACGTTCCCGCAGGCATAAGCCCCGTGGCTTTCAGAGCATAGTAAGGTTTTCCTTCCGTGGTTGCCCTCTGCTCAAACGGCGCAAAAGAAGTGCCTTCGGAGACCAGCGTCAATCGATCGGCCATGCCGCCCATCGCTTGTCCATCAAGCGCAACCGCCACCGTTGCATCGTGCTCTGCATCGGCGGTTTTAACCCATAAAGCACGCAGCGTCAGGCCAATCGGCGAGCCTTCCGAATCCAAGGCAATGCTGCCATCATCGTTCTTGGCGCAAAGATTCGTTACCCACGCCTGATCAGCGATAACGCCGCCAACCGATGCTTGCGGCGCCCATCCAACGAACGTGTAGCCATCCTTCGCAAACGCATTGGCAGGCAGCTGCGCGGTTGCGCCAATTTCAAGTTGCAGGCCATCCATAGACCCGCTATCGGCTCCCGCGCCGTCGAAGTGAACCGTGTACGGCCGGGGCTTCCATTGAGCATAAAGCGTTACCGTGGCACCATCGGTGTCGGCAGAAATCGGCGCCCAATCCAGGTGCTCGTAGCTCGTACCCGAGCCGTCTGCTTCAGTGTTCCAGCCAGCTATCTGGAATCCGGGAAGAGCAAGCGTGCACCCTGCACCAATTTCGGTGAGATTCCCCGCTTCAGCAGACACATCGGCGGGAACGCTGCCGGTAGGAGTGGCGCTTGTGCTGGCAGGAACGTTCGCATCGTAGTGGATGGTGAACGAAATGGGCCGCGTTTGCGCGTACAGCGTATAGAAGCTTCCCGCGCCTGTTCTGTCGGCACCGCCCGCGTACACCCAGTTGCCGTTTTCATCGGTGAGCTGAACGCCGTGGACGGCCACATTGGAAGCAAGCTTGCCATTTGGCTGCAGCACAACAGCGCTGGTCCGTCTTGCCTCAGCGGTATAAAACTCCAGCACACGGCCAGGAGTCATCGCGTTTTCGAAACCCTCAAGGCCGTGTCCGTACAGAGCGATTGCCTGGCCATTCGTTCCTTCGCCATTTGCATCAAGCGTCAGTTTCGTAGAGGAGAAGAACGTTTTTCTTTCGCCAGGCGCAACCGACCCCGTATAAGGGACGTCCACGCCGTTTACGCGAGCCGTAACACGTTGAAGCGTTGTGCCACTGGGCAGCCAAGGGCAGAACAGCACTTCCTGATTGCCTGTGCCGAACTCGCTGTCAAGGCTTACCGCAACAACGCCATTCATTCCATACCCGCTGGTCAGACCATCAACAACAGCCGATGCTCCGCTCAAATCAAGGCGTACGTTCGTCAGCTCGCCCATAACAGCCGTGGCGGGCGAAAGCTTGTTGCCGGCCGCATTAGTGGGAGTCACCTGAAACGTGCCCAGGTTGGTTACGGAGCCGTCGGGTGCAACAAGAATCGAGCCGCCGGTGATGGTCGCCTTGAAGTACTTGTCTTTTTTAGTGCCATAGCCGTTGCCGTTGCAGCCGAATGCGCTTGCCTTGCTGCCACCCTTGGCGATGACGGTCCCGCCGGTGATGTCAACCGTTACATAAGCCTGCGATCCGGGACCGTTCGTGCCGCCGCCGCCAATGGCGTGGGCGTGATCCGTTTGCGCATATGCGCGGACGATGCCTCCGGAGACGGTGATGTTCTGGCGGCCCGGTGAATTGCCAGAATTGCCGATAGCCGCAGGATTGTTCGTGTCTCCGCCGAAAGCGGTGATATCCCCGCCCGAGATTTTGATGGACTTGCAATAATGCTTGTCGGTCGAGCCGCCTCCGCTACCAATGCCGCATCCGTATTTGCCGCCGACGGCCTTGATCGTTCCGCCCGAAATCACAACACCATCCACAATTGCGCGATACGACCCGCCAATGCCCGCGCCCGCACGCCCGCCTTCGGCATAAACGTCTCCGCCGGTAATGGTGATGGTGCCGTGGGTCAGGGAACGCTCATCGTATCCAGAGCCAATGCCGGCACCACTGTAATTGCCGGTGCCGCCATACGCGCGCACGATTCCGCCCTGTATGCGGATGCTGTTGAACGCCCCGTGGAAGCCCGACCCGATACCCGCGCCGCCTCCGCCGCCATGTGCTTCAACCTCAGCGGTTCCTTTAATGGTGATGCCGGTTGTATGATCCTTGCCAGATCCGCCGCCAATGCCCGCAGCGTTCGTGCCGCCGTAGGCGATTACTTTTCCACTTTCGAACACCATGTTGCCCGTGGAGGCTTTTGAAGTGTCAATAACGTAAAGGCAGCTGCCAATACCAGCTGAACAGCTTGCGTCGGGGGCCTTTGCAGTAATGGTGCCGGGGTTTGAAGGATTAGCAGTCTTGAAGACGAGTTTTGTCTTGTTGCCTTCTTTTTGGATGGCAGGGGCGCTTAAGTAGCTGCTAAGGTACGCATTGGCGCCGGCCTCGCTGATAATGTTGACCGTGCCGCCTGCCTCTTCGATTTTTATGGACGGGCAGCTGGCGCCCGTGTTGGCGGAAATTCCCGGAGTTATGTTCAAGCCATCGGCAAGGTACAGATCAACGTTGCCGACCTTCACGTCAATCCACGCTTTCGAGCTGCTGCCCGTTAAGCGATAAGCGCCCGGTTCAGTGATTTTGATGGTGGTGTTTGCACCCTTACCGCTGATATCAATCGTGGTGACGTCCAACGCATAAGCCCGCGAAGGGGCTGCAAAGCAGACGAACAGGCAAACCAGAAAGAGCGCAAGGAGCACTGCGCCGCGCGCGAACAATACGGCAGGAGCATGGTCTCTCAAGGACGGGCGATGCTGAGCAGATGCAGTAATGGTTGCCATAGGAGTCCCTTCGTGCGCTCGGTATTCAGTTGAAAGTTGCATTCATTTTAGCACACGATACCGCCCGCTTTTCTCTTGCTTTGCAGTTAATCAACAGACGGATTAAAAGAGGTTCTATCAAGCAAGCGACCGTCGCGAAACGACCCTACCTGGTAATTTACTGTCGCTCTTTGTCCTTGTCGGCTTCGCGACCTCTTGAGGCAGCATCTTCGGCGCCGCTGCCAGCACCGCTCACTTCACCGCAGCTGCCTTCGCTGACGCCTTCGCCAGCAACCCCCACCGCGCCCGCCTGAGCAAGAACCCTATCGAGAACATCCTCCGAAAAGGCGGCCGATTTTACCAGCGGCCTGTTTTCGTGCGACAAGCCAAAACGACACGTTGACCTCGGGATCCGTTATGGGAATGCTAACGCGATTGTCACCCAAATCGCGATAACGCCGATTAATGCTCACATCGGTTGCAAAGCACGGCAGCGTGGATGTGCGTATAAGCTCGGAAAGCGCGAATTCATCGTCTTGCACTAAAAACCGTGATGCAGGAAGTCCCTTGCGCACAATGTCATTCCAAAATCCCAGGTCAGAACCAAGCAAGAAATTGAATCCATTCATATCATCAAACGTTACTTGCGCGCGTTCGGCCAAGGCATGATCGCGCGGAACGCACATAAACAGATGCTCATCCATAAGATGTGCGCAAATCACCTCTTCCCCATTCGGACGATACGGCAAAACCGCCACGTCGCATCCGCCCTCCATCAACGCCTGGCGCGTTCTATCAAGATTTTCAACGCGCATAGCAAGCATCATGCCAGGGTATTGCTGAGAAGCGCGCGGCCCCAACACCCAAAGCGGCGCCGGCGCACAGGAAACAATATCAATCGTTCGCAAACTGCGATCATAGGCACGCACCTCGGCCACGGAAGCATCAAACTCGCGTAAGATTCGCTGCGCACCCGCAATCGCCAAGCGCCCCGCCTCGGTGAGCTCCACCTTGTTCTTGCCGTGCATGAATAGCTCAACGCCGTAACATTTCTCGGCGCGCTTCATGGCGCGCGTGATGGTGGGCGTGGAAACGTAGAACCTGCGGGCAACTTCCGAAAACGAGCCTAGTTCGCCCACGGCCACCAGCTGTTTGAGCTCCGTAATGTTCATTGCAACCACATGCCTTTCAATTATTGCAAAGCAGATTACAAGTTATCTACGCTAAATACCAGCTTATCAGACTTATATTTTGACTTGTTTGAATCACATACTTTACATGAACAGAAAGGATATTTTATGCAATACATCACATTCAACAACGGTGTGAAAATTCCGCAAGCTGGCCTGGGAACTTATCTACTCGCACCCGACGATGCTCAAGCCGCCGTTACCTACGCTCTGGAAAACGGTTACGAACTCGTCGACACCGCAAACGCATACGTCAACGAGCGCGCCGTGGGGCGTGGCATGCGCGATTCGGGTCGTGCACGTGAAGAAATCTTCCTGGAAACGAAGCTTTGGCCTTGCTTCTACGAGTCGGACACCGCGGTAGATGAAACGCTTGAGCGCCTGGGTACTGACTACATCGACCTCATGATTCTGCATCAACCTGCGGGCGATTACCTTGCTGGCTATCAAAAGCTTGAGGCCGCTTACAAAGCAGGCAAGCTGCGTTCCATTGGCATTTCGAACTTCGATCAATCCGAAATCGAAAGCCTCCTTGCGAACTGCGAGGTCACGCCAGCTTTGATTCAGGTTGAATGTCATCCCTACTTCCCACAAACGAAACTCAAGGAGCTTTTGGCAAAGCACAATATTGCCCTGCAGGCATGGTACCCGCTGGGAGGACGCGACAACAAGGCGATTCTTGATGAACCCGTTATTACTTCGCTTGCCGAAAAATATGGCAAAACCGCAGCTCAAATCATTATGCGTTGGCACGTCCAACAAGGAAACATTGTGATTCCTGGATCGAAAACGCCGGCGCACATTGCAGACAACATCAATATCTTCGATTTCGCGTTAAGTGACGAGGACATGGAGGCAATAGCAACGCTCGACCGCAACAAGCCTTTCTACGAGCGCACGCCCGACAAAATCGCCTTCTACGCTACCTGGCACCCCGATGTTGAAGGTCAAAAATAAGAACGACTGCACCAAAAAACAACTTGGAAGAAGTTGCACACCTCAATGACAAAGAACCGAAATCAACTTGATATTCTACAAGGATCGCTGTGGAAAAGCGTGCCGCTGTTTGCGCTGCCCGTTGCCGCCACGAGCATCCTTGAACAGCTCTCGAATCTTATTGGCACCTTAATGATTGGTCATTTTTCCCCTGAGGGAGGCACCATTGGCATGGCGGCGGTTGGCGCAAACCTTCCGCTGACAAACCTGATTATTCAGCTGTTCATCGGCCTATCGCTTGGTGCAAACGTCGCTATTGCATACGCTGTTGGGTCGGGAGACGAAAAACAAGCCAGCCGCTGCACGCACACCGCGGTGGCACTTTCGCTTATCGGCGTAGCAGTGGTGCTGGGAATGGAGCTTGCTTCCAGCCCCTTGCTGCAATGCTTGGACGTACCAGCGGAAGCATTTGACGAAACGCTACTGTTTCTGCGTGTGTACCTACTGGGCGCACCCGCCATCCTGCTGTATGATTTCGAGGCGGCAATATTTCGCAGCATAGGAATCACACGCATGCCGCTTATCGCGTTGGCACTGTCGGCTGTCCTGAACGTGCTGCTCAGCGCAATATTCGTAGTAGGCCTTGGCTGGGGTGCCAGTGGCGTAGCTCTGTCCATGGCGCTATGCTACATAGCAAGCGCAGCGTTTCTCTTTGTTCGCCTGCTCTCGACCGAAGAGGTCATTCGCATCATCCCCGCACGCTTGCGAATCGATCGCGCAGCAGCAGGAACCATTGTGCGAATCGGACTTCCTGCGGCCATCCAGGGCGGAGTATTTGCTGTGGCAAACATCCTTATCCAGGCTTGTATTGACAGCCTTGGTGCGGAAGTCGTGGCGGCTTCTTCCGCTGCGCTCACCTTGGAATTCGTGTGCTACAGCCTGCTCAATTCGTTTAGCCAAGCATGTACCACATTCGTGGGCCAAAATCGCGGCGCGGGAAACCTGAAACGCTGCAAAAACACGCTTAGAGCGTGTCTTATTGAAGATGGCGTGGTTGCTTTGGCGATGATTGCGCTCATGGTTTGGCAGGGACAATCCGTGCTTTCGTTTTTCAGCGACGACCCGAACGTCGTAAGCATTGCCTACGTGCGTATATGCATGATTTTCCCCGCGTACGTGTTTAGCATGGCGTATGAGAACATGTCTGGGTACTTGCGTGGATTCGGCATTTCGCTGCCACCTTCGATGCTTACGGTGGTAGGCGTATGCGGCATCAGGGCTTTTTGGGTCGCATTCATTTTCCCTGCAAGCCCCACTTTCATTACCATTATGACCACCTACCCCGTAAGCCTGGGCGCAACCGCCTTGCTTATTGCCTGCGCGCTCTTTTATTTCCGACCTGCGCGGGCAGCTCAAGCGGCTCGGCAGATGAGTCCTGTTGCCCGACCTGCAGCAAACTGATTTTCGAACGCCGCGTTACGCAGTGAGCCATTTCATAGCGCAGCGCTGCCAGCTTGAGCTGCTGACTTGCGGCGCTCGCAAACACTGAGGGTCTAGCGAACGCCGCTGCAGCAGACACAAGACTCGCGAGCGCCGCCGTTCTGCAAAACCTACACTTCCGCTGCCTGCAAGGCGGGTTCCACCACCTGAGCGCCGTGCGCGACCATCGCAGCTTTCGACAGAACCGGGGCATGCAGCGCCTCGGCGTCCATCATCGGGGAACCCTGCACCAGCGTCTTCTTGTCGCGCTCGCGAGTGGAAATTTCTGCTTCTTTTACTTCCGCACTCTTGGGAGAGCGCACGGTGAACACGGCGAAAACCAGGGACACCAGGCCGATTGTCGCGCACACCTTGTACGCAACGCCCGCACCCACCGCAGTGGCAACTTGGATGCTTGCGTCAACACCGGCAGACGCCGTCACACTTGTCATGACCGTGATGATCAGCGCCGTGCACAAACCGCCCGCCACTTGACGGCCCGTGTTCGCAATAGCGTTGCCGTGGGCGATCATGTCTTTTTTCAGCGCGTTGACACCCCATGTGTTCACCGGCATGTTCGCCAACGACTGTCCAGCGGCCTGCAGCATGCAGAACAGCGACACCACAAAGATAGGCGTGGCAACCGTAGAAAGCGAAAGCAGGAACAACGCGGCCGTCATCAGCGCCAACCCGAAAAGCGAAATAGCGCGCGGCCCGAACTTATCGAATACTACGCCGGAAACGGGGCTGACGACAATGCCAACTGCAGCAGCGGGAAGCATAGCCATGCCCGTCTGAAACGCAGAAGCGCCCAGCGCCGTTTGCAACAAAAGCGGCAGCAGCGTGTTGGTGACAAGGCACGCAGCATTGATGAGCGTAACAATAATGGCGGCGGCACGGAACTCGCGCGTTTTGAGCGTTCTCAACTGGAGTAACGGCTCGTCGATGCGGCGCTGACGCAGCACGAACAACACCAGGCATATCACACCTGCGCCAATGGAACCCAGCACTATGGCGCTTCCCCAACCCAACGATGATGCGCTGGAGAAACCGTACAGCAGTCCGCCGAACGCGACCGTGGAAAGAACCACCGACAGCAAGTCGAGCTTGGGATTCTTCAGCTCGCCCACGTTTTTAAGCATGAGCACGCCCAACACCAGCACGACAAGCGCAAGAGGAACAATGGAGCCGATCATCACGCGCCAACCATACGTATCGATTACGGCGCCGCCCACCACGGGTCCAACCGCAGGACCGGCCGACATGACGATGCCCGCCAGGCCCATAGCCGTTCCGCGCTTCTCCACAGGAAACACCAGCATGGGAACAACGGCCACCAGCGGCATGAGCACGCCTGAGCCCGCCGCTTGCAGCACGCGGCCGACAATCAGGAACGTAAATCCGGGCGCCGCCGCGCACAACAGCGTGCCCAGCGCGAACACCAGCGTTGCGCCGAAGAACAACGTACGGGTGCTGAACTTGTCAATAAGATAAGCAGAAACAGGCACCATAATGCCGCTGACCAGCGGATAGATGGACATAATCCATTGAGCCGTGGAAGCATCGATGCTGAAATCGGCCATAATAACCGGCAGCGCAGGAGACATTACCGTCTGATTCAGCAGCGCAAGAAATGCGCCTAGAACGACAATGGCCACAATGCGAATTTGAACGCCGGTAACGCGCCCGTTTGCAGGCGCAGCAAGAGGTTGGTCTGACATATTTTTCCTTCGTATCTGGTTTAGTTTTTATCTGTTTGATTGTTTGCTCGTTTTAGCCGAAAGATGGCTTGCGGATCGGGCGCACGCCAATTACGGGCGAGCGGAAAAGCAGCCGCACGCCAATTGCGGACAAGCAGCGCACCTGCGACAGACCTGGCCTATGCAACGGCGGCGCAGCCAGTGAAAATCAGCAGCGAAGGCAACGGGCTAAGACGAGCCGGGAGATGGTTTCCCTCGGGTCTTTCGCACGTCACGCGAACAAAGGCATCGAACGGAATCAGATACGACAGGAGGAAAGAGGCTGTTCAGAACACACTTGAGGAACAACAGGCAAAGCCCCGTAAATCAGGGGCCAAAAAATATATGTTTTGCTCAAGTTGTTCATAGCGGAAAGGCATCCTACCAGTCACGCCGCCTTGTTTCAAGAGGTGTTACCCAGCCGTAAATAACACTTCAGAACCGCAGCGTCCGCATCTCTGCTGATGTCAAATTACCCCACCTTTTGTCAACAAATCGCGCAAGCAAGCAAGGGGTGGCACAACGCGGGACATCTTGTCAGAAATTGGAGCCGAATGTGCAAAATATTACTGTTCAGGGTGCTTCACAGGTCGCCTGAGGCTCGGGCGGCACCGCTTAAGTTGGGGCGCATCGGCAAAAGCCCAGGTCGCAAATCGTAGATGGCAGACAAATAAGATTCAACGTTCTTTCCACCTACCCCGAACAGGAATATTTTGCACATTCGGTCGGAAAAAACGACAACATGCCACCGCTAGGCCCAATCGCATGCACTCAAGAACCCCACCACACCGCAAGGTCGAAACACGCACCCAAAGACCCGCCACGTCGCATCGTGACAAAAAATCCGAGGCGCGAAAAACACCTCGGATTCGAATGCACGACCGCCGATTCAACTGCGGTCATTCCCTAACTGGAAGCAATTTTATTGCAAAAGAGATAAAAATGAGGTTCCTTACATCTGCTGCAACTTCTGATACACGCCAACGTTGACTTCGGCGTCGCACCAAGCACGATGAGCATCCTTGTGCTCAAGTCCGAACTTCTGCGAAAGATACTCAAGCTTCACGTTGTCCCAGCCCTGCTTGTCCTTGAAACGCTTAGCATACTTGTAAGTATCGAAATACTCGTTTTCCATCACCACGCCGGCGCGCTTAGCCGCGCGACAGATATGCGGGATATCGCAGCTTTTCACGTTGTGGCCCACAAGAACATACCCGCGGCAGAAATCAGCAAAAGCGGCTATGACCTCGTTGATGCTGGGTTCATTTTCCACCATCTCATCGGTGATATGCGTCAGACGGGCGATTCGCGGAACAATTTTCCTGCCGGGATTGGCAAGCATGCTGAAGCGCTCTACAGGCATGCCATCGATAACCTTCACTGCACCGATCTCGGTGATCTCCGCCTCGGCATCACCTCGACTTATGCCAAAAGTTCCCGTTGTTTCAATGTCGAAGCACACGAAGCTGTCGAAATCAGGCTTCTCAAGCTCAACCATGGGTTTTGGCATGCCGTCTTCAAGCTCTTCGAACTCATACCCCGCAAGTTCCATTTCGCCCAAAAGCTTGAGCATCTGACGCTCACTGGCATAAACCTTTAGCACCTTGTAGCCTACGGGGCCATCGTCCTGACAGGAAGCGTCCCCCATATCACCGTTCCCAACGCCCCCGTTGAGCGAGTTGATGAAGTCCTGCGCGCCCTCCATGGTAAGCGTCTCATAATAACGGGCCAAAAGCGCCTGCTTTGCCTCTCCGCCTGCGGCCAGAATTCCCGATATATCGTCTGCAGCCCGAGCAATAATCCCGTCGATGTCCGCCCTCCACTGCTTGGCCGCATATGTCGTATTGAGCCAGCGGCTGTTGAAAAACGCTGGGCTGTTAATAATCTTATCTGCATAATCGCCAAGCACCGCAGCCTGCGCAGCTGCATACTCTGCAATATCGGCTTGCTTAGCTGCCTTCTCGTTGGCCTTGATATAACCGTTGATAAGGTCTTCTGGCTCTTTAATCAGCCCAATAAGCTCATCAAGTTGCGCCTCGACCTCGGAAAACGGCTTGGCATAGCCCTCTTTGAGAGATTTTTTCGCATCAGTCAAAACTTTTTTCGCCTTGCGCAGGACTTTAAGATCATCTTTGGCGCGCTTCAAATCCCCGTCATTGTAGGTAACCGCGATATAGTAATCATGGACGCCTTGGAGAAGAGACTTAACTTCCTCAAAGTTGCTAAACGAAACAACACCTGGCTGTTGGCTTGCCGCAATCGACAGGTTGTTTATATCCATACCTTATTTCCCCTTATTGTATTTCTCGCATGTTGGTTTCATTTTACTGACCCAGGATGTCCTCAGGCCGTTTGAGAAGATCTTCTCCGCTTTCCCTTCATCAATGTCATCAGACAGCAAGGCAAACAAATCCTCGGCGTCAGCCACCTCTTAAATAAAGTCCTTCTTGCTTTAACATCCAAGATGCTTGGTAGCGTGCCGATTGTTGGTGTAACAACTCCGTTTGGGAGCGGCGGGCTTTAGCCCGCCCGAGCAAACGGAGCAT
>CAKTYF010000032.1 GCA_934631995.1 uncultured Eggerthellaceae bacterium | reverse complement strand
GTGCGGACCCCTGCGGTTGAGCGGACCCCGCGCCCATGCGGTGGGAGATGCGGCGCCTGGCGGAGCAAATCCGAATGAGCCGCTGCAAAGCTGGCTAACTCGGCCGCACGTTGTACGAATTCCCTACCAGCCCAAACGTAAAACAAGCAAGAACGCGGAAGCGTAGCAAAGCGTAGTAAAGAAAAAAAGGAACATCCCTATGAATCATCACATTGCAGTACCGCAACAATCGAGAAGCACTCGCGTGGTGCTCGCGGCTCTTGCCGTACTGGTTGCCTTCGCGTGCCTGATGGCGCTGCCGCTGCAAGCGCATGCCTTGGACACCGTGAAAACCACGGCGAAGACGAACAGCGACTCGGGTGCCGAAATCATGGGCAACAAGACAACGCGTATCACCTGGGAAGGTCAGGCCGATGCAGGTGAAACGTTGACCCAGGTCACGCTGACGTTTCCCAAGGGAACGACGTTCGGCGTTGACGACGCGCGCGTGACGCTGCTGAAGGATGGCGGCTCCGAGCGCGTTGCTATTCTGAAGAATGCCCAGTTCAGCTCCGAGGGTCAAACTATCACTGCAACGTTTGATACCGCAGGTTACGAAGGCGACTACTATCGCCTGGAAGTCTACGATGTGATTTTCCCCGCTGCGGGCGGCGCCCAGCAGATAACGGGCACGTACACGTCGGCGGGCATCGAGCATGAGCTGACCAACATCCCCGCAATCAACGTAACGGAAATGACGCTGCCCGAACAGCTGGCAGAGGCCATTGAGTCTTCCAGCTGGTATAAGTCCTGGTGCGACAATAAATTCCTGAAGCTCTTCCTGAACCCTGCCCTTATGGTCCGTTCCATCCCCGTGGTGTTCAACGGCTTCCTTATGGCGCTGGGCATTGTGCTGTGCGCGTTCCCCTGCGCTATTCCGCTGGGTCTGATTTTGGCGCTTATGCGCATGTCGAAGCTGGCTGTGCTGCGCGGCATTGGTAGCTTGTACGTGAACATTGTTCGTGGCACGCCGCTGTTCTTGCAGATTTACGTGGCGTTTTTCGGCTTGCCGTTGGCGGGCATCAACATTCCGAACTTCCCGCTGGGCGTTATCGTGCTGTTCATGAACTCCGCGGCGTATTTGTGCGAAATCTTTCGCGCGGGCATTCAGTCCATTCCCAAGGGCCAAAACGAGGCATCGCGCTCTTTGGGCATGAACGCGGCGCAAACCATGATCTTCGTTATCATTCCGCAGACTGTTCGTCGTGTTATCCCTACCATGACCAGCGAATTCATCTTGTTGTACAAGGACACCTCGCTGCTGGCCGCCGTTGGCATTATGGAAGTCGTGCAGTACTCCAAGAGCATTGTGGCGTCCACTGGCTCTATTACGCCTTACATTGTTGCGGCGCTGTTCTACCTGGTCATCACGCTGCCGCTTGCTAAGTTCGTGGGCAAGCTGGAGATGAAGCTCGCGGGTACCGATGGAGGCGCAGCTGGTTCTTCGCGCAAGAAGCGCTTCGGCAAGAAGGGCGTTGCTGCTCCTGCAAGCCGTTGCGCCGACGAAGAAGCCGTTGCCGCTGCAAACGCCGAATTCGCAGCTCAAGAAGCCTCTATGGGCATACCCGTGGTAAAGAAAGGGGGCATGTAATGACAGCCGCCAATAATTCCGCCGTCTCCGCGACCGAAGCCGCCGCCGTGGCCGTGTCCGAGATCGCCGGCGCCGCCGCAGCCGCTGTGGCCGCGCCTGCGACCGCCGCGACTGAGACAGACGCCGCAACTGCTGGCGCTGCATCTACCGCAAACCTGCACCATGTGGGGCAGGAAGCGGTCGTAAGCATCCGCGGCTTGAAGAAAAACTTCGGCGACCTGCACGTTCTAAAAGGCGTTGACCTGGATGTTCATCGTGGCGAAGTAGTTGTAATCCTGGGTCCTTCCGGCTCGGGCAAGTCCACCATGCTGCGTTGCATCAATCGCCTGGAAGAACCCACCAGCGGTCAGATTTTCTTCGAGGACACGGAAATCACCTCGAAGGATACCGACATCAACGCGGTTCGCGCCAAGCTGGGCATGGTCTTCCAAAGCTTCAACTTGTTCCCTCACTTGACTGCGAAGAAAAACGTCATGCTGGCGCAGCAAAAAGTGCTTAAGCGTAGCAAGGAAGAAGCGGAGAAAGTTGCCATCGAGCAGCTGACGAAAGTCGGCCTGGCAGAGCGCGTGGACTACAAGCCCAGCCAGCTTTCTGGCGGCCAGCAGCAGCGCGTTGCCATTGCGCGCGCGCTGGCAATGGATCCGCATGTGATGCTGTTTGACGAAGCGACCAGCGCTCTTGACCCCGAACTCGTGCGCGATGTTTTGGGCGTTATGAAGGAAATGGCCAAAAACGGCATGACCATGATTGTGGTTACGCACGAAATGGGCTTCGCGCGCGATGTTGCCGACCGCGTGGTGTTCATGGACGGCGGCGTTATTGTTGAGCAGGGCACGCCCGAAGACGTTTTCGACCATCCGCAGTCGGAGCGCACGAAGGACTTTTTGGGCCACATTTCGTAGGGAAGTGTTTCTTTTCGCACCCTTTTGTTGCCGAAATGTCTTAAAACGGCTCCTAACAGGTTACCATTCGGTTTCTTTACCGAAAACGCTTTAGCGCGTCATAGTGTTTGCGCATATAATTCGGCGTGAGGAAAACTCGCGAAATCTTTGCGCCGTATGCGCAGGTTTCACCTTAGAAGCTGAATGTCCAAGAGACGGCATTCACCATGAAGGAAAAAAGGAGGAAGCACATGAAGAAGAAGCTCATTGCGGTTGCGGCAGCAGCGTTGATGGTTGTCGCCTTGGCTGGCTGCTCTAGCTCCAGCTCCAGCGCGTCGGCATCTGCATCGGGCAGCGCATCTGCTGGCGCAAGCGGTTCCTACACGGGATTGGGCGATGGTTCTACCTTGAACTTCGTGACCGGTGGCGAATCGGGTACGTACTACGCTGTTGGCGGCGTTATTGCTCAGGACGTGACCAACAACCAGAAAATCAAGGTGACCAGCCTGTCTGGTGCTGGTTCTAAGGCAAACGTTATCGCCCTGGAAGATAAGGAAGCTCAGCTGGGCTTCTGCCAGTCCGACGTTCTGTCTTACGCTTATGAAGGCAAGAACCTGTTCGACACTGCTGTTAAGGACTTCAGCATTGTTGGCGCTCTGTACGATGAGACCGTTCAGATTGTTACCTGCGACCCCACCATCAAGACTGTTGCCGACCTGAAGGGCAAGAACGTTTCCATTGGTGCTGCTGGATCGGGTGTTTACTTCAACGCGATTGACGTTTTGGGCGCTTACGGCATGACCGAGTCCGACATCAACCCCACCTATCAGTCCTTCCAGGATTCTGCTGACTCCCTGCAGAATGGCCAGATCGACGCCGCTTTCATTGTAGCAGGCGCTCCCACCACGGCTATCACGCAGCTGTCCACTTCCAAGCAGGCTTACCTGGTTGCTCTTGACAGCGAGCATGTTGACTCTCTGATGAAGACTTCTCCGTACTACAGCAAGTCCGTTATTGCTGCTGGTACGTACAAGGGCATCGATGAGGATGTGACCACGGTTTCCGTTCAGGCAGTTATCATTGCTGACAACAGCGTTTCCGAGTCCGCCATCTATGCGTTCACCGCTGACCTCTTCGAGAACCTGGATACCCTGGCTGGCTCCAACGCCAAGTTTGGCGAGATGAGCCTGGAGAAGGCAACTTCCATCACCAACGTTCCGTATCATCCGGGTGCTGCGAAGTACTATGCCGAGAAGGGCAAGACCGTTACTGCCGCGTAATTCCTACGAATTGGCATAACGCTGCTTAACGCACAAAAGACGGGTCGCGACGGGGATTGTTCCGCCGCGACCTGTTGTATCAAGAAATACTCGTTCCCTTGTGTGGGAATTTCATGCTTCTATCAGGCATTTTGTTGAAATACGCTTCTCGGGCATTTTCGCTCTTGAGCCCTATATCGTTGAAGTGCCTTCCCGCTGCGCTATTCGAGGCGCTTGTTTGGGGCGCGGGTTTGGATTGCGCACCCGAGCCGTTCGCCTGGCTGACCAGCCGTAGTTTGAGTGCCGAGTATTTCTTGAAACAGCAGATCCCCTTTTATCATCAAGCGAAAGGAGAAAGCTTCCGTGGTTTTCAAGAAGAGTAAAAAATCCCCCGAGACTGAAGCGCTGAAAGAAGAGCTTGCGCTAGAAATCGAATCGGTTGACGTTGAGACCGATGTCGAAGCGGTTATGCGCAAGTACGACCGCGAGTCGAACACGCGTGTTTGGGAAGGCGCTCCGAAGGCCGTTATTTCGGCGATCATGGCGTTGTTCAGCATTTACTGCATTGGCATGACGCTGTTTTCAACGGAGCTTCCCGAAACGAAGCTGGCGCGCTTTCTGGCATGCGTCATTATCATTGGCTATCTGATTTACCCTGCACGCAAGAACGGACGCGTGCGCGTAAACTATATGCCCTGGTACGATGTTGTCATCATGCTTGCCGGCGCGGGATCTTTCTTGTATTTCGCTTTTAACGCGTACGATATCTTGATGCTGACAAGCCGCATTGAACCGCTGCATATCGTACTGGGCATCATCGGCATTTTGGTTGTTGCCGATCTGTGCCGCCGCAGCGTTGGCGTTCCGATTCTGGTGGTTGTTGGCTGCTTGCTGATTTACGCGCTGGTCTGGCGTTATGATCAGTGCCACGACTTGTACCTGACCATTCGCTTGATTATCTTCAAGCTGTTCTACACCACAAGCGGCGTTATTGGCACGCCTATCAACGTGTGCTACACCTACATTGTGCTGTTCATCATCTTTGGCGCGTTCTTGGAGCGCACGGGTATTGCGGCGTTCTTTATTTCGTTCGCGAATCGCGTTGCCGGCTGGTCTTCGGGCGGCGCGGCGAAGGTTGCGGTTATTTCTTCCGCTTTATGCGGCATGGTTTCCGGTTCTTCGGTTGGCAATACGGTAACCACGGGCTCGGTAACCATCCCCATGATGAAGAAGACGGGTTACAAGCCCGAATTCGCAGGTGCTGTTGAGGCTGCGTCATCTACAGGCGGCCAGATCATGCCCCCTATCATGGGCGCTGCCGCGTTCCTGATGGCCGAGTACATGGGCATTCCGTACATCGAAGTCGCAACGAAGGCTCTGATCCCTGCGCTTTTGTACTTCACCGGCATTTTCATTACGGTTCACCTGGAGGCAAAGAAGCTCGGTCTTAAGGGCATTCCCATAAGCGAGCTGCCTAAATGGTCGTATTTGGCGAAGAATTGCTACTTGATTCTGCCGCTGGTTTTGCTGGTATGGTTGGTGTCCACGGGTGCGCGCACCATGGCCGTTTCCGCGGCTATTTCCATTGTGGGCGCGTTCTTGATTGGCTGCATCAACTTCTTTTTGACCAACCTTCGCGAGCGTGAAGAGGGCCAGACTATCGGCGACGTGTTCAAGCAGACCGCTATCATTGCGGGCAACATGTTGTACGAATCGTTGCAGGCGGGCGCTAAGAGCGTTATCTCCGTTGCTGTTGCATGCGCCATGGCCGGTCTGATTGCCGGCTGCATTACCGTAACGGGTCTTGCTTCCACCATGATCAATGGCATTGTTGCTATTGCGGGCGACGCGGTTATTATCGGCTTGATCCTGACTATGCTGTGCTGCATCGTTTTGGGCATGGGCGTTCCCACCACGGCGAACTACTGCATCATGGCTTCTACCTGCGCTCCGATTCTGATTCAGCTGGGTATTCCGGCGGTTGCTGCTCACTTCTTCGTGTTCTACTTTGGCATTGTGGCGGATATCACACCACCTGTTGCGCTCGCGGCCTACGCGGGCAGCGCCATTGCGCGTTCGAACCCCATGAAGACGGCTGTCAACGCCACGAAGCTTGCTATTGCGGCGTTTATCGTTCCGTATATCCTGGCGTTTAATCCCGTGATGATTCTTGAGGGCGATGTCACGGTTATTTCGGTGGCGGTTATTGTTATCACGTCGCTGGTTGGCTTGTTCGGTGTATCTGCTGGCCTAAACGGGCATTTGTTTAAAAAGATTCCCATGGTGCTGCGCGTTGTCATTATTGCGGCGGGTATCTGCATGATGATTCCCGAGGTTTATTCCGATATTATTGGTCTTGTTGCGGTTGGCGGCATCTTTATGCTGCAGTACTTCATGATGAAGAAGCAAAGGGCCGCGCAGGCGTAGTTTTGGGCGTCGGCTTGGCCGTATGCGCTGGAACCTGGCGGTATGAGGCTTGCGGGCTTCGATGCCGGTTCAACGCTGGCTAAGATTGTGTTTGAAGCGGGGACGGTTTATGCCGCCCCCGCTTTGCGTTTACTGGTAGTTTTAGCTGCTGCTACACGTCGAGCGCCTCTGCCAGGGCAAGTAGCACGCGATTTTCCCGGTTCAACGCCGAGGCTTCAGGGTCGTAATCAAGAACAACGATATTCATGCCAGGGAAGCGCTTTGCCAGGTCGTGCATGTCACCGCGTACGTTAACGTGGCCTTTCAAGCACCCAAAGCTTTGCAGGTAGATGACGTGGCGCACGCCTTGGTCGTAAAAATGCTGAAGCTGATCAAAGTAGCGCACGTCTTCGGCAAATAGCGCCCCGAGCTGCGGAAGGATTGGCTGGCATCCGTGCGATTCGATGGTTGCCAGCAGATTGTCGTTGAGGAACGAGTCGAAGACAAGGGGCGCCGTTCCGATAACGCCGACAAGAGGTTTTGCGGTTTCAGGCGCATTACCGGGGTTGATGCTGCTGGTCGTCGCACATCCGATTGTGCCGCTGGCGCTGTTGTTATTGGGCATTGCGCCGGCACCGTGGGTTGCGCGGTTGCCGGCGTCGTTGCCAGCGCTGCGTGTTCTGCTGTAGATACAGCTTCCTGTGAATCCCCGATCTTCCTCTATCACATCAATTGGCCATGCATTTTCCCAGGTAATGTTGATGTTCCTTCCCGTAATGCGTTCAAGCAGGTAGGGTACGGCTTCAAGGACGCATTCGTGGCATACGTTCGGCAACGTCAGCGCATCAAGTTGGGGGCGCGCAGTAAGAATGCGCAGGCTGCGTCCGACGATGGCGGCCGTGCTGTAGCAAAGATCGCGCGTGTAGGATCGCGCTGCTTCAATGTCGGCGGCGCTCAGGCATGCAAATGCGTCAACACTTCCTTCTTCGGCGTATTGTGCCAGGTGGGAGTCGAGCATGGGGATGCGTGCCATTGCGGTATTGGCTGCTGCGTCTTGTTTCGGTTTATGTTGCGGAGTAGCTTTGGCCATTTCGACCGCGGCTTCCGTGCCGGATGCGCCTTCTGCGGTGCTGGTTTCGGGTGCTTCAGTGTCAGCCGCTTTTTCTTTTCGAGCCAGATCAAGCTGCTCGATGTTTTCCGCTAACGTGCGCAGGCGAATGCGTAGATGGGCCGTATCGGTGATTTCGTCCACTTTGAGCGCGGTAAATAAGCGACCGTGTTTCTGCAGATAATCGCCGACTTGCACGACGTTGATGCTGTCGTAAAGGCATCCGAACGACTGCAGCGCAGCAACGTCGATGCGTTCGTGGTGCATTGCGTAATTTGCAAGGCGCAGCATATGCGAAGCTTTTTTCCATGAGCTGCTAGCAGGGTCGATAGACCCATTGTCAGCGGCATCTGTTTTGGTGAGCCGTGGTGCATCGTTGCGCGTTATGACATTAGGCGATAGCACGGCAAGTCCCAGGCCGGTGAGCACTTCGTCGATGCGATGCCCTGTTGCAGCGTCAATATGGTACGGGCGCCCCAAGAGCAAAATGCCATGATGCTTGGGGTTGCTTTCCACCCAGGCAAGCGCTTTCTCGTTTGCCTTGCGTACCAGGCTTTCGTGTTTCTGTTGAGCAGCAAGGCCTGTTTGCAGCGCACCTTCGAATTCTTCACGTGAAAGCGGGTTGCCTGTGCTGTTTGCCAGCTCAGAGACGGCTTCGAACAGAGATTCTCTTGCCTCGTGGGAGGTTGCAATCCCTTGTGGTTTTGCAAACGGCAGCAGGGGGCTTACCATGTGCTGTGCAAGTTCGAGCGTTAGGCTTGCTCCGTCTTGCAACGCAGACGCATACCCCGTGGAAACCGCGCAGTTCACGCCGCGTTGGTAGCGGGGTGCGAATACATGCGTTGCGCCCGCTTGGCTGAGTTGCTTCAGGCGGCGATGCGAGAGTTTCGCGGGGTAGCAAACGCTTTCCGAGGGAACGGTTTCGGCGCCTGCGCTGTCAACATGGAAAGAGCGTTCTGTTCGTTCGCGGGGAAGAAGCACGGTAAAGCCCAAGTCGCTGAAAAACGCATGCCAAAACGGCGCGAACTCATAAGTGAGCAACGTGTTCATGATACCGACGCGCACGCTGGCGCGCTTCCCTTCACCCTTGCAATCGGGAATATGTTCCAGAAGCGCCCTTTGCGCTGCAACGGCATTCGGCGCGCCATGCTTGCTATCCTGTTGGCCGGTTGCGTACAGCTCCAGCGCTTTGCCGCAGCGGTTCCCGCCGATGTAAGTGCGCGTAGGAGCGGCTTCGTGCTGTTTATTGGCCTCGGTTGCGCCTGTCGTACCTGCTGCACCCGTCGCGCCCGCTGCGCCTGGTGCAGCGGGCGTCTTCGCATTCGTAACGGTCACCACGGAAAGCGTGCAGCTGTTCGCGCATCCTTCGCAGGTGCGCGTTGTGCGCTTGGGAGCGAAATCGGCAAGCTCCTGCCGCGAGAGAAGCGTGCTTCGCGCATCTTCGCCTTGTGCCTGTGCTCTTTTTCGTGCGACAAGCGCGGCACCCAGGGCGCCCATCAGATTCGCACGATTCGGACGTATGACGTGCTTGCCCGTGAGCAGCTCGAACGCGCGCAGTACGGCATC
Source organism: uncultured Eggerthellaceae bacterium (assembly GCA_934631995.1). GTDB lineage: Bacteria > Actinomycetota > Coriobacteriia > Coriobacteriales > Eggerthellaceae > CAKUOV01. The sequence continues at coordinate 9,620 of CAKTYF010000032.1, read as the reverse complement.
GTTCATGAAGGTTCCGCCTTGCACCACAATGGTGTCGCCCAAGGAATCAAGATTGTCCAGGCCGATGATGCGAAACAGTGCATTTTTCACTACGGAATACGCGCAGCCAGCGGCAAGGTCGTTTGTGTCCGCGCCCACTTTTTGCGCATGCTTCAAGCGAGAATTCATGAACACCGTGCATTTTGTTCCCAGGTCAACGGGGTTTTTCGCCGCAAGGGCTGCATTGGCAAAGCTATCTTTTGGAAGGCGAAGCGTGTAAGCGGTGCCCGAAAGGAACGAGCCGCAGCCGCTCGAGCACGCCTCATTCAGGATGGCGTTTTCCACCAAGCCATCCTTGACCCAGATGGCTTTCATATCTTGTCCGCCAATGTCCAGCAGAAAGCTCACGTCGGGCGCAAACGACAGCGCTCCTTGCACGTGCGCAGTTGTTTCGACAATGCCGGAATCAACGCCTAAACAGGCCTTCAGCATGTCTTCGCCGTAACCGGTCGCCACGGCGTGGGCGATGTGAACCATGTCGGGTCCACGATACTCCCGCGGGAAGTCGGCATACATATCGCGCAAAAGCTCAGTGGTTGTTTTTAGGACGTCGCCGTGGTTTTCTTGGCTGTTTCCCCAGATGAACTGCCTTTTTTCGTTCACAACAGCGATTTTTACCGCGGTGGAGCCAGCGTCGATACCTACATAGACAGGGCCTCGTTGAAGGAAGATATTCTCACGGGTCACGATTTCTTGTGCATGACGCTGCTTGAATTCTTCGCGTTCGGATTCGTTCTGGAAAAGCGGCTCCAAGCGCGCTAGGCTATCGTCGCGAAACTCGGCGGTGGTAAGCTGGTCTTCGAGCATCTGCAGGCTGGTTATTTGCGGCTCGGGCAGCAGGGCGCCGTAAAGACCTGCTCCGCGTGCCGTGAAAAACTGCGCGTCAACAGGGCGAATGCCGGTTTCTCCCGTGAGCCCCAGCGCTTTTCGGAAACGCACAGCCAGGTCGGAGAGGAACTGGAAGGGACCTCCCAGGAATACGACCGTGCCCGTTATGGGACGTCCGCACGCAAGGCCGCCCAGCGTTTGGCGAACCACCGCGTCAAGCGTGCTTCCTGCAAGGTCGCTCGTGCGCGCGCCAGCGTTCATCAGGGGGCGGATGTCGGTTTGCGCGAACACCGCGCAGCGCGACGCAATGGGATAGATGCGCGACGCCCCCATGCTCAGCTTGTCCATATCGGCAGTTCGCACGCCTAAAAGGTACGCAATGTTGTCAATGAAGCCACCGGTGCCACCTGCGCACGTTGCATTCATGCGTTGCTCAAGGCCGCCCGTTAGGTAGATGATCTTTGCGTCCTCGCCGCCCAGCTCAATAACGCAATCGGCTTGTGGGTATTCCTTTTTGACGATCTTCGTGGTGGCAACAACTTCTTGCACAAAGGGAAGCCCCAGCGCTTCCGCAACGCTGATACCCGCCGATCCCGTTATGGCAATGCTGCCCTTCAAGTCGCTATAGCGCCAGTTCAGCTCATGGATTATTTCTAGAAGTGTAGTCTTGATGTTTGAGCGATGCCTGCGGTACACGCTGTAAACCAGTCGCGAATCCTGATCACTTATGCAGACTTTCACGGTTTTTGATCCGCAATCGATGCCGATTTGGTAGAAGTGGTCGGTCGTTGGCTGGTTCGCTTGCTGTTCGCTGTTCGGCGTGCTCATGTTATCCATGGTATCCTACCTGCTCAAATACATTTTTCTCATGTTCAATTGTATTTGTTGGGCGGATAAAAGGGAAGTGGAAAAAGAGTAAGGGGTTTGCTGTGCCCGTCTTGGTTCGGTTGGTTGATTTTCGAATTTACTCGAATGTCTATTGCTGCTTGTTGATCTTGGCTTTGCTTGTCTGAATTGGCTCACGGATCGGGCTATTCGCTATTCGGGATCGGATGGTTCTCGGGGGGCGATTTTGAAAATTATCTTGCACGAGGCGGGGAGATGTGGCATAATAATGAACTCGAACGTGCAAAGCGTTCGTTTCGGGCGATTGGCGCAGCGGGAGCGCAGGTGCCTTACAAGCACAAGGCCGGGGGTTCAAATCCCTCATCGCCCACCACTAACTCAGAGACCTCCAGCAACGGGGGTCTTTTTCGTTTCCGGGGAAGATTCCCTGGATTTGAACCCCGCTTGAAGGTCTCGTTGTGCTCGAACGGCGATACGGGGAACGAGGTATTCGCCTCACGGTCTCGCTTGGATAATGCCTCTCCTTTGCTGTAAGCCAATGCGCTTATCCAGAGCTCGACAGTTCGGCTCAACCCCATTCCCCGCACCGCTTTTTCGCATCAAGCCTTCCAGGGTTTTCGTTCGGCCCTCTCCGAAGGTCATCTTGTCGGAAAAACGACGCGAAAACGCCGAGATTTACGATAGAGGGCAGTTCGGCTCTTCGAAAGAGCGGAGAAGCGTGAATCAGATTTACTTCAGGAAGCTTATGACCTGGGGTTTTGCAAATCGATACAAAATACAGGGTAGATGAAGGGCTGTATTTACGCTTTCTACCTGCCCCGTATCGACAATTTGGGCGTTTTTGTCCCAAAATTTCGACAAGGTGCGCTCTGGCGACTCGCAGGGAAAACTGCGGGTTAACACTTTCCCAGGCAACTGCATTCGATGTGGATAGTTGGTCTGTGGTGGAGCTATCGTTTTGCGGGATTATCTCTAGTTTCTGAAATAGCTGGTTGCTAGCGTTTTTAGTAATCGTTTTGCATCCCCATTTCTCTTCGATTGATTTTCAACCACCGCTTTGTAAAGGGCCGATTTTCATCTGCTTGAAAGAATCATTCTCGTTTGGATTGAGCCTTTAATCCGCCTATAAGTTGCAAAAGAAAGAGAAAAATGTTCCGAAAATGACGCAGCTCACCAAAAGGTAACGAAATGTTGTTCCCTAGTTGACCCCCCCCCTAATCATTTGCAACACTCAATGTCATAGCAACGAGGCTGCGCTATTGCGTCCTGGTAGGGGCCGGATGGGCAAGTCTGTAGGCTTTGCGCGTGCGTTAGGTTTTGCATAAAAAGCGATAAGAAAGGAAGGGGTATGACGAAGGTGAAGAGGTCCGCAAGGGATTTTCTGGGTGTGCTGTTGTCGCTGGTGTTGGTTGCGGGTTTGTTGCCGGTGATGCCAACGGCGGCGGTGGCCGATGAGGTTGATTATTCTCCAGTAATTACGACTCAGCCCTCGGCGTATGAAACTGCTGACTATTCCGATTTTGCCGGTGTTTTCCTGGAACTAGAAGCCGAGGCTCCAGGCGGCGGTGAGCTTTCGTATCAGTGGTATCGTATCGGCGAAGACGATGACGAGCTGCTTAGTGACGATATCGCCATGGACAACATGCTTTTGGCGCCTGCGAATATCGTGGGGGTAAGTAAATACTACTGTGTTGTAACAAACACTGTTACCGGCGCTGCATATTCTACCCGTTCAAACGTATCTACTGTGACAATAAATGCTCCGCATAGGGAATATATTGCTAAGGTAAATGTGTTCAAGGGAGATGAGCAAATTCTTAATGGGCAAGGCTCCTGGCAGGGCAAGCAGTTTGATATCGATGTCGATGCGGCAAGTTCCTATAAGCTTCAGCTGCTTCCCATCAACGTTTCATCTGAGTCTGCCTACTCTATGTCGCTTAGCTACAATGGACAGGCTGCTGTCCCTGTGCCTTTCCAACGTGAGACTATCCTTGATACCTCTCAGTTCCCTGCGGGAAATGAGGGTTATCTGGTTGTAACGGTGGGCGAACTTGCTGCCGATGGCACCACATTTGCTTACAGCGAGACGTATCGTATTAACGTGACAAAGAAAACTGCTCCGACGTACTTTAAGGCTAAGGTCTCCATTGAAGCGAATAATCCTGTGAAAGTGGGCGATACCATCACTGTCAATGTGGTTGCTACTGCAAACAATGGTATAGCTGCTTTGCAAGGAACGTTGGTTTACGATTCATCTCTATTAGAACTTACTGGTGTGACGAAAGGCACTGGTTTATCTCGGGACGCATCTTTCCTGCCCGCCAATGGAGCGCCTGAGGCGTTGTTCAGCTTTTACGAAAATGAAGCAGATGCCACCCATGGCATTGTTGTAGCTACCGCCACGTTTAAGGTACTGAAGGCGGGCGATGCTTCTATTTCGATTTCCGATAGCGTTGCGTCTTTACGTGGGGACGCTTTGGATTATTTGGTTGCGGTGGATGATCCCGCTACGGTGACTGTCATTTCCGATGCCTTGTTGGGCGACGTCAATGGAAACGCAAGGGTAAACATCGTTGATGCTCAGGTGGTTTACGACATGGCAACGAACAAATACGGAGTTGACTACGCTTCCCTTCCCTTGCCTGATGCTTGGAATAAAGCTACTTTGCTGTGGGCGGCCGATGCGAACAGCGATGGCGCGATAGACGCGACTGATGCGTTTGCCATTCAGCATTTCGCGCATTACGGTGCCTGGAACTAGCGATGCGGTAACAGCAAATTACATGATGCTCGCGGGTCGTTTATAGATTCGCGGGCGTTTTTTATCGGTCCGAAATAAGAGCAAGAAAGGAAGGGGAGGAAAGTGACGAGGGCGGGAAAGCTTACGCGTGCGGTGAACGCGCTGTTGTCGTTGGTGCTTGCGGCGGCGCTTTTGCCGGCACTGCCGGCAGTGGCTTCAGCCAATGAGTTGAATATGCTGGCACCCGCTGAGCCTGCGGCGGAGTTGGGCAGCGTACGTGTGATTGTGGAAAACACCACATTCATTGAACCCGTTGATAATTTGGAGCCCGCATGGAAAGGAACGCTTGTGGATGCGGATGTTGCTTTGAAATCCGAGTCCACCATGGGAACATGTATAGTCGAAGCCGTCCAGGCTGCAGGCAAAGAAATAGATTACACAACTAGTTCCGCTTTCGGGTTTTATATCTCGGGTATTGAAGGACTGGAGCAGTTCGATGGTGGCGACAATTCCGGCTGGATGGGCACCCTCAATGATTGGTTTACCGATAAGGGTTTTGCAAATTATACGGTTGAGAATGGTAGGCTGTCGGCAGGCGATGAGATTCGCGTAATGTATACGTGCACCATGTATGATTTGGGCAATCCTTATAATACCGACAAGACGCTGGCGAATATTGACTTTTCTGCGGGCAGCCTTGATCGCGCGTTCAGTCCTAGCGAACATGCCTATACGCTCACAGTGCCCGAAGGCACGACTTCCGTGAAAGTAACGCCTACGGCGGCGAACAAGAACTTCCAGGTGCGTACGTTTGTGGGGGACACCCAATACAAGCGGGGCGTAGATATCCCTGTGTCTGACGGTTCCATTATTACAGTGAAAAGTGGGTATGCGAATCTTGAGGCAACGGATGATGGTGGCGTGGAAGTATACACATTTGCAATCAAGACCGCTATGGATTTCGCCCCGCGCATCACGGTACAACCCGCTGGTTTTACTTGCAAGGTGGGTGATTCTGCGAGGTTGACCGTTCGGGCAACCGCCGCTGAAGGGGCGGTGTTGTCTTATCAGTGGTTCGAGGCCTCCGATGGAGAATATGTTGCCATTGAGGGGGAAACGTCATCGCGTTTTCGTGTTCCTACGGTCGAAGCTGGAACAAGGACTTATTGTTGCGATGTTACTGCTACCATAAATAACCAAACGTATACTACGCGTTCCCATGCCGCAAAAATGATTATCAAGTCTGCTGGTGCAGAGGTTGTAGGCCAGGGCACGTTTAAGAATGCAAATTGGACCGTATACGATAGTGGCGTGTTGAAATTCAGCAAAGTCGAAGGAACCGATGGAAGAACGGAAGATGCCTCGGCCTTTGATGCTCTGCCCTATGTGACTTATCACAAAGGGATGATTTCCTCGGTTGTAATCGATGAAGGGATTACTTATCTTGGCGAGTATCTGCTGCAGGGCCTGAATGCTGCGTCCATTACGTTCCCAGAATCTCTGATTGATATCGGCGAGAAAGCTTTTTTCGGTTGCAGTACCCTTAAGGTGTACAACTGTGCTAAGGGTGGCGCCGTCTACATTGATGGCAATTACCTTTTGGCCGATTACGGCAAGAAATTGGTGAAGGTTATGGACGCCTCGCTGCTTAAAGGCGTTGTGACGATTCCTTCTACGGTAACAGCCATCGGTGAGCAATTTCGCGGTGCGACCGCAATTACGGGTATCGAGTTGCCCGCAGGACTTACTTCTCTTGCTCCGTTTGCCTTCTATGGCTGCAAGGAGTTGAGGGATATCACCATTCCGTGCAATCTTCCAGCTGGCTGCAACGCATTTGGCGGTTGTTCTAGTTTGACAAGCATTACGTTTGCTGAGGGTGTTACTTCCGTTTTGGGTGGCGGCCTGGGATCCCTGGATGGTTTGAAGTCTATGTATTTCCCCTCTACTATCGTTGAGCTCGATGGCTTGCTTGTTGGCCATGGTGTGAACAATGTTGCGTTTGCCGAAGGCAGTCCTTTTTCGGTCAAAGAAGGCGTGATTACGAAGACTACCAATTCTGGTATAGAAATCGTCAAAGCGCTTGCAAATGCTAAAGTGACCGATGAAAGCGGTACGCTGGTCATTCCGCAAAATGTTATCGCTATCGGAAATGGTGCGTATCGAGATAATACCGACATTAGGGCAGTTACGCTTCCCGACATGTTGGACAGCATTGGCGATTATGCGTTCAGCGGATGCTCTAGCCTTTCGGGCGATCTTTCTTTGCCCCAAGGCATTACTAAGCTGGGGGCTTTCGCTTTTTATGGTACGAATATCTCTAGAGCATTTGTGCCATTTGGCGTTGCCTTTGTTGGACAGGATCTATTCAGTAACTGCAATAGCCTGAAAGAGTTGGTTTTGGCTAGCAATCTGAATTGTTCGGTAAGCATTTGCAGAAGCAGCGACTCTCTGGAACGCATTGTGGTGGCCGAGGGCGTTACATCGCTTACGGGCAGTGCCCTTGCTGCTAGCAGCGCTACGTCTTTGCCAAAACTTGCATTGGTGAGTTTGCCAGCAAGCCTTGAAGATTTTCAGGCAACGGCATTACGGAATCAGGCGGCGTTGACCACTATCGATTGTGCTCAGGGTGGGAAGTTTTCTTTTGAAAATGGCCTAATGATTAACACGCTATCGCACGAGATAGTTTTTTCACTTATGTCGCTTAGCGGATGCGTTGACGTTCCGCAGGATATTGTCTCTATCGGAGACAGCGCTTTTTTTGAGAGAGCGAATATCGAAGGCGTTGTCTTTCCCGATGGGCTGGCTTCTATTGGAAAGCGGGCGTTTAATGGGTGTGTCGGGATTGCGGGCGAATTAGTTATTCCTGCTTCTGTAACGTATATTGGAGAATATGCTTTTTACGGTTGCACAGGCTTAACGGAGGTGAACTGCCTTTCTCCTGTTGATGCGGTTGATATTACGTATGAAACGTCGGCGTTCAGCCGTTGTTCAAGCGTTGTTAAGGTAAAACTGCCTCAAGGTCTAACCACGTATGATCGCCTATTCACGTACGGTGACAAGGTGACGTCGTTAGCATTGCCCGATACCGTAACTGCTTTGGGCCCGCTGGGTGAAAATTTCCGTGGCATGAAGACTTTGCGCAGTGTTTCTTTGCCCGGTGTTACTGCGCTGGAATCTGAATTCGATGATTGTGGCAGTCTGGACGCCATTGACATATCAAGTGTCAAGGAGATTTCGGGTGGTGCTCTTTCGGGGGCGGGGGAAAGTCTAAAGGAGCTTTATTTATCGAAAGACCTTACGTCTTTCTTTGCGAGCAGCAGCGTGGCGTATCCTATGTTCATCTACTATCCCGGCTCTCTTCAGGATTGGGGCAAGATTACGTTTGACGATTCGGTGCTTGATGGTATTGAAAAGAGTGGAACCACCGTGGTATGTGACTATAGAGCCTCCAATGAGCCTCTGGTCATAGCATCTCAGCCTAAAGACGTTGTTGCGTTCACTGGACTGCCCTCTTCAACTACCTCTTTTGAGGTTGAGGTTCCGCAAGACGCTACGGTCAACTACTTTTGGTATGACCAAAATGGGGCGTGTGTAAGTGTGACCGACGACGCGAGCTTCAGCGTTACTCTAGCTTCTGCAGGCACATTCGTGTATAGGTGTGTTGCTAAAGCCATTGCTCCCGATGGCGTAGTGCGCACCGTCTCAAGCGATGAGTTTACGGTGACGGTGCGTGCCGCCGATGGTTTGTTCGAGGGTGCTGGTACGGAAGAAGATCCTTACTTACTGAAGTCTACGCAAGATTTGGCAAACTTATCTACGCTTGTAAATAACGGCGTATCATACGAAGGCGCTATGTTCAAGATGGTAAAGGACATCGAACTTCCTTCCGGCTGGATCCCCCTGGGTGTCACTAAAGATGGCTCCGATGATGTCAAGCGCGGTAAGAACCTAAATGCTTTCAAGGGCACATTTAATGGCGGCGGTTACACCCTGATTGTGCCTGCTGGCGAAAAACCGCTGTTCAAATACGTATGGAATACCACCGTTAAAAACCTGAACATCTATGGTGAGCGCATCGAAGGCGGTGGTCTTGTTGATGCATATACGGGCGTTGGACTCGACGGCTGTGCTGTTGATATTGAGAGTGTGACTCTGAAGAGTGGTTCTCGGACTCTGAAGTCGGGCTTGGTGGCTTCGGCTGGTGGCAATGGGTTTGCCCATGCGAGTTCGGGTTTCGTTGTTGCTATTCGAAACTGCGTTGTGGAGGACAGTGTGATTGTGGGTTACGATGGCACGCAGAATCAGATTGGCTCTATAGCGGGACGCGTTAACGGTGTTATTGAGGACTGTTCTTCGTACGCTACGGTGAAGGGTGTAAACTACGTGGGAGGAGTGCTGGGCACGCGCGATAACGCTATGGGTCAGTGCGTAGTCAAGAACTCGTCTTTCTATGGTGTTGTTGAGGGTTCCGGCGATTGCGCAGGCGGTGTCGTGGGCGGCGGCTACGACAACTCTACTGCTCCTAACGGAGCGCGACCGACCATTGAGGGGTGTAGAGTTGACGGGTCGGTGATGGGTTCGCGTTACGTGGGTGGCATTTTTGGCGGCGACCTGTTTGTTGCTCAGACCTGGGATAATGTTGTTGGCTCTATAAGCGGTAACGTTTTTTCTGGCAAGGTGAGCGGTAGCGAATACGTGGGCGCGGTCATTGGCTACCTGGATAGCCTAAATCGCTACGATAGCGTTTCGGGGAATGTGTTTACGTATGGGTGCGGAGCGGATAAAGGTATCTCGTTTGTGGAGTACATTGATACTAGTTGCCAGAATCCTGTTGTTCCGAACGGGACCGTGGTTTTTAATACCGCCAACGGTACGGCTGCTTGTCCCGAGGTTGCTGGCTGCGCTTGGAGAGCGGACCATAATCGCGCCGACGACCCTCTAGGCGCCGATGCCGATGCGCTGTGTAAGATGATTGTTCCTGGTCCTGAAGAGATCCAGCTAGGCGATGTGAACGGAAATCTACGCGTTAACATTGTGGATGCTCAAATTGTTTACGATATGGCCAGGGGTCGGTATGGGGATAACTATGCTGATTTGCCCCTTTCTGCTGATTGGACGCATGCTACATTGCTGTGGACGGCCGATGTGAATAGAGATGGTGTGGTCG
>CAKTYF010000031.1 GCA_934631995.1 uncultured Eggerthellaceae bacterium | reverse complement strand
GGTTGTACATACGGCGGCGGCTTTCATATTTGCCCCGATGCGCAGCTGGACGATGGCCTTTTCGACATTTGCATTGCGCACCCGCCCATTGGTCTGATTGGCGCCATTGCGCTTTTTGTGCGTGCGAAAAATGGAAAACATGTGGGCTCTGCCCGTATGGAGCTGCGTCGTGCGGCACGTCTTTCGGTTCAATTCGAACGCGAAGTGCCTGCTCAGATGGATGGCGAAGACTGTTCGGGCAGTGAATTCGACATTTCGCTATCACATAACGCGCTTTCAGTCCTTTTTGGCTAATAATAGTAAACTTACCTATCACTTTTCTAAAACCGCGTTCGGGAGGATTCCTTCTTGTCGCTTACATCGCTGATATTCCTGTGCCTGGTGCTGCCGCTTACGTTGGCGGCTTATTACGGCGTGCGCATTATCGGCGGCGAAGGAGTGGTGGCAAAAAGCCTGGCCAAGGGCATTTTGCTTGCGGTAAGCATGTTCACGTATTATTGGGTTGCTGCAGAGTATCTGCCGCTTTTGATAGCGGCGGTGCTGGCAACCTATGTATTTGCCTTGGTTATAGACGCAGCTCAGGGTATGGCGAAGAAGCTGCTCCTTGCCGTTGCCGTGATAGCATCCGTAGCGTTTCTGGTCTACTACAAGTACACCGATTACTTCCTTGAAACGCTGCAGAGATTCGTCCCCTCGGTTCAATACGAACCGCTTAATCTGATTCAACCATTGGGCATCTCGTTTTTGGTGTTCTCGCTTATCTCGTACTTCATGGATGTCTACCGCGGAACAATCAAGGCCGACCGCAATCTTCTAAACGTTGCGCTTTGGGCGTTTTTCTTTGCGAAAATAGTTTCTGGCCCTATTGTGCGTTACGGGCAAATGTTTCGCTCCGACGAGGATTGCCCCGCGCGCCCCTGCTTGGATGATGTGTCAAGCGGCGCGCGGCGTTTCGTGATTGGTCTGGCGAAGAAGGTCATCATTGCGAACACGTTGGGGCAAACAGCGGATATGGTCTTCGCTTTGGAAGCAATCGATACGCCGTTTGCTTGGCTGGGAGCGCTCTGCTATACGTTCCAGCTGTTTTTTGACTTTGCGGGCTATTCCGATATGGCTTTAGGTATAGGCCTTATGCTGGGCTTTCGCTTCGAGGAAAACTTCAAATACCCCTACATTTCGAAAACGGTGGGCGAGTTTTGGAATCGCTGGCACATCTCGCTTTCGTCGTGGCTGCGCGATTACCTGTATTTCCCGCTGGGCGGAAGCCGCCGTGGCAACGTGTACTTCAATTTGCTTGTGGTGTTTTTCGTTTCCGGCTTGTGGCACGGCGCCTCGAATCATTTCGTGCTTTGGGGCTTGTGGTATGCCTTCTTCATGGTCATCGATCGCCTTTACCGCACGTATGTTTTGCCGCGCTTTAAGGTTCCCTCTGTCTTGACCTGGCTTTTTACCATGGCTGTAGTTGTTGTGGGGTGGGTCATCTTCCGCGCGAGCGACGTGCATCAGGCTAAAGACTTCCTGTTTGCCATGATTGGCATTGTCAAAGAAGCTCCCGAGTTGCCGTTTGGCTTTTTCTATTACGCCGATAATCGCGTGCTTGTTCTTCTGGCGGTCTCTGCCATTTTATCCACGCCGATCGTTCCCAAGCTGAAAGAGCACTTTGGAAATACGGCGGTTTGGAACATCGTAAGCGCTGTGGGTACTCCGCTTTTGCTGCTCATTAGCATGAGCTTCATTCTGAACAGCACGTATAGTCCGTTTCTGTACGCGCAGTTCTAGGGGAAGGGGCATGGCATGATTCAAAAAATCAGCAAAGTAGCGATGCTCGTTCTTTTGGCGGCGTGCTTGGTTGTTCCCGTTTTGACCATGAATAAGGACGACCAGATATTCAGCGATGCGGATAATCGGTATCTTATGGCGCTTCCTGAACGTGCGGATTTCGATAGCGATCAGGAATATCGCGATCAGCTGGAGGAGTATCTTCAGGATCGTATTTCCGACCGCGCACAGCTTCTTTCTTTGTACGGCGCGTTCAATAATGTGGCGTTTCGGTATTTAGCGCACCCGCTGTATGAATATGGGCTTGATGGTCAGGCGTATTTCTGGTTTGAAGCGGATGAAGACCAGCAAGTTGATATGGATTATCTGACCGCGTATGCCGACTACATTCAGAAGATGTACCTGTATTGCCAGGATCGCGGTACGGCATTCGTGTACGTGAATTCGCCCGAGAAAAAGCGCGTCTACACGGAGTATATCCCCGATTATGTGCCGTATCCCTTGAATAACTTTGAGTATCTGGCGCCGCTTCTGGACGAGCGCGGTGTGCCGTATCTTGATTTGACAGGTCCGCTCACCGAGGCGCATCAGGAAGGTGTTGATGTATACAACGCCGTGTACGACGTGGGGCATTGGAACGCCGAAGGCGCCCTGGTTGGCGCACGTGCAATCATCTCGTATCTGCAGGAGCAAGGGTTCGATGTTGAACAGCCCGATATCGAAAACGATTACGATGTTATCTCCGAGCATCACGACTACCTGCCGGCATCAGTGCTGTACTGCCCGACTGATACGTACAAGTACATCCATAAAGATAATGGGGAAGGTGCCGTTGACGTAACGCAAGATTACGAAACGCTTGATTTGGATGAGCATTACAACACGTATTCATTGTGGGAAAACGATGCGTGCGCGAACGGCTTGAACTTGCTTATGTTCCAGGGTAGCTATTTCAATACGCAGGGAACGATTCTATATAACCAGTTCACGCGAACGGAATGCATCCATGCATACATGAATATCTTCAACATGGATGAATACTGCCAAATGTTCAATCCCGATATCGTGATTTTCGAATCGGCCGATTACGTGCTCAGCGATGCTTATTATAGTTACGGTGGTTTGACCGACACTATGCTTAATTAAGAGCGCGGTGTGCGCACAGGGCGCGACGCGTTCAGCGACTTGTGACCTTTTTGCGGCGGGCATTCATGGATGCTTCACATTTTCCCAGGTAGCAATAAAAAATCCTTGCAATTTAGAAGAAACTCCCATATAATTCGCTTTTGCGTCTGGACCGTTATGGATACACCCGGACGCGTGGAATAGCGGCGTCGTGGCTTGCGCTCCTCATCAACGCAAGCGGGCAATCGTTGTTCCACCTTTATAAGAGGGATTCTCGGTGTACGATGAGGCGTGCGAGCGAGAATCCAAGAAATTGGGTCTGACGTGCGGTTATCCGAAGGCAAGCGCTGAGCTAAGGCAGCAGGAGCCAGCAGGATAACAGCAGACTAGAACCCGCGAAAGGAAAAGTAAGAATGGGAATTAAGCAGTACAAGCCGACTTCCCCCGGACGTCGTTTCCAGACGGTCTCTGACTTTGCAGAGATCACGACGGACAAGCCGGAGAAGTCCCTGCTTGCGCCTCTGCCGAAGAAGGCAGGTCGCAACAACTACGGTCGCATTACCACCCGTCATCAGGGTGGCGGCAACAAGCGTCGCTATCGTATCATCGATTTCAAGCGCAACAAAGACGGCGTGCCCGCCAAGGTTGCAACGATCGAATACGACCCGAACCGTTCTGCCCGCATCGCTTTGCTCCATTACGTCGATGGCGAGAAGCGCTACATCCTTCATCCGAAGGGCCTCAAAGTGGGCGACACCGTTGTTTCTGGTCCCGATGCAGACATCAAGCCGGGTAATGCGCTGCCTCTTTCCGCAATCCCCGTTGGTACCTTGATCCACGCTGTTGAACTGCAGCCGGGCAAGGGCGCTGCAATCGCTCGTTCCGCTGGCACCAGCATCCAGCTCATGGGTAAAGAAGGCAAGTACGCCATCCTGCGTATGCCCTCTTCCGAAATGCGCCGCGTGCTGCTGACCTGCCGTGCAACTGTTGGTGAAGTCGGCAACGCCGAGCATGCCAACATCCACATTGGCAAGGCTGGCCGTAACCGCTGGTTGGGCATCCGTCCTACGGTTCGTGGTACCGTTATGAACCCTGTTGACCACCCCCACGGCGGTGGTGAAGGTAAGAACAAGTCCGCTGGTCGTCATCCTGTGACTCCCTGGGGCGTTCCTACTAAGGGTCATCGTACGCGCAACCCGAAGAAGGCTTCTAACCGCCTGATCATTCGTCGTCGTAAGAAGTAACGCGGGATACTGAAAGGAGAAACCAATGAGCAGAAGTTTGAAAAAAGGTCCTTTCGTTGATCCCCGTCTTCTTGGCCGTATCGAGGCCATGAACGAAGCAGGCGAAAAGGACGTTGTGAAGACCTGGTCGCGTTCCAGCACCATCTTCCCCGAAATGGTCGGACATACCATTGCGGTTCATGATGGTCGCAAGCACGTGCCGGTTTACGTTACCGAATCCATGGTTGGCCACAAGCTGGGTGAATTCGCCCCGACCCGTACCTTCAGGGGTCACGCGGCCGACAAGAAGAAGCGATAAGGAGGGGTGAAGAATGGAAGCTAAAGCACAAGCACGCTATGTTCGCGTATCCCCTCGTAAGGCTCGCATCGTTGTTGACATCGTACGTGGCAAGTCCGTACAGCAGGCTCGTGAAATCCTCATGTTCACCAACCGCGCAATTGCCGAAGATGTTTTGAACGTGTTGAACTCCGCTGTTGCGAACGCTGAGCATCTGTATCACGTACGCGCAGAGCAGTTGGTTATCAAGACCGCTTACGTTGACGAAGGCCCCACGTTGAAGCGCATTCGCCCTCGTGCAAAGGGCTCTGCTGCTCGCATCCGCAAGCGCACCAGCCATATCACCATCATCGTTGCAACTCGAGAGGAGGCATAATCCATGGGTCAGAAGGTATCCCCTACCGGTTTCCGTCTGGGCATCACGGAGGATTGGCGTAGCCGTTGGTATGCCGGTAAGAATTATGCCGAGCTGTTGGATAACGACCTTGCTATCCGTAAGTACCTGGAAAAGCGTCTCGCTCGTGCCGCTGTGGCAAAGATCGAGATCGAGCGCGCCGGTGACAAGGTGAAAGTCATCATCACCACTGCTCGTCCTGCCGTGGTTATCGGCAAGAAGGGCTCCGAAATCGAGCAGCTCCGCAAGGAACTGGCCGAGTTCGTTGACGGCAAGATTTCCGTCGAAGTTGTTGAGGTCAAGCGCCCGGAGCTTGACGCGAACCTGGTAGCTCAGTCTGTTGCTGAGCAGCTCGAGGGCCGCGTTGCTTTCCGTCGCGCTATGCGTAAGGCTGTCCAGTCTGCTCGCAAGAGCGGCGCTAAGGGCATCCGTATCCAGTGCTCCGGTCGTCTGGGCGGCGCTGAGATGAGCCGTCGTGAGTGGGTCTGCGAAGGTCGCGTTCCCCGTCACACGCTGCGCGCGAAGATTGACTTCGGTTTCGCAACCGCAGTTACCACCTATGGTTCCATTGGTGTTCAGGTTTGGATCTACCAGGGCGATAAGATGCCTGGTCAGAAGGCTCCGAACCCGGCACTCGAGGGTGGTTCTCGCCCCAGCCGTCCCCGTCGCGATCGTGGTGAGAGGAGGGCTAAGTAATGCTGGTACCTAAGCGTGTTAAGCATCGTAAGGTGCAGCGTGGCTCCATGAAAGGCCACGCAAAGGGTGGTACTCGTCTGAATCATGGGAAATGGGGTATCCAGGCACTTGAACCCGCATGGATTACCAACCGCCAGATCGAGGCTGCTCGTATTGCAATGACTCGTTACATGAAGCGTGGCGGTCACGTGTGGATCACCATCTTCCCGGACAAGCCCATCACCCAGAAGCCCGCTGAAACTCGTATGGGTTCTGGTAAGGGTAACCCCGAGAAGTGGGTAGCCGTGGTTAAGCCCGGCCGCATCATGTTCGAGGTTGACGGTGTTGAAGAAGAAGTTGCTCGCGAGGCTCTTCGTCTGGCAATCAACAAATTGCCCATCAAGGCAAAGATCGTCACTCGTGAAGAAGGGCAGGAATAAACATGAAGGCAGCTGAAATCCGTGAGCTTTCCGCTGAGGACTTGGCGGCAAAGCTGAAGGAAGCGCGCGCTGAACTGTTCAATCTGCGCTTCCAAATGGCAACGAGCCAGCTGGATAACACGGCTCGTGTCAAGCAAGTTAAAAAAGACATTGCTCGCATCCAAACTGAGATGCGCGCCCGTGAAATCAGCGCTTAAAGGAAAGGTGTGATTGCAAATGAGTGAAGAACGCAATTCCCGCAAAGTGCGCCAGGGCGTCGTCGTCAGCGCAAGCAACGATAAGACCATCGTCGTGAAGATCACCGAGCGTAAGCCTCATCCCATCTACAAGAAGATGATGACCAGCACCAAGAAGCTCCATGCTCATGACGAACTGAATGAAGCCGGCGTTGGCGATACCGTTCAGATTATGGAGACTCGTCCGCTGTCGAAGATGAAGCGTTGGCGTCTTGTGAAAATTGTTGAGAAGGCCAAATAGTTTGTGCTTCGCTGCATAAACTTGTGATTGAGAAAGTAGGTTTGAATAATGATTCAGATGCAAACCATGCTCACCGTGGCCGACAACTCAGGCGCTCGTCGTGTTCGCTGCATCAAGGTCATCGGCGGTTCCAAGCGTCGTTACGCCGGTCTGGGCGACGTGATTATCTGCGCTGTGCAGGAAGCTCAGCCTAACGGCAACATCAAGAAGGGCGATGTCGTCCGCTGCGTTGTCGTTCGCACGAAGAAGGAAGTTCGTCGTGCCGACGGTAGCTACATCAAGTTCGATCAGAATGCATGCGTCGTAATTGGCGCAGACGGTGCTCCTAAGGGCACTCGTATCTTCGGCCCCGTTGCTCGTGAGCTGCGTGAGAAGAAGTACATGAAGATCGTGTCTCTGGCTCCGGAAACGCTGTAAGGAGGATAGAGAATGAAAATGAACGTCAAAAAAGGCGATTTGGTAAAGATCATCGCTGGCAAGGACAAGGGCAAAGAAGGCAAGATCCTTCGCTCCATCCCTCAGACTCAGCGCGTTGTTGTTGAGGGTGCCAACATGATGAAGAAGGCCATGCGCCCCACGCAGCAGAACCCTCAGGGTGGCATTTCCACCATGGAAGCTCCGCTGCACGTTTCCAACGTTATGCTGATTTGCCCGAACTGCAAAGAAGCCACGCGCGTTTCTCGCAAGCGTGAAGAAGGCAAGAAGGGCTACATCCGCGTCTGCAAGAAGTGCGGTAAGGACTTCGAGTAATTCCTAAGGAATTGTTCGAATGCTTCCCAAGCGGGTTCTTTGGCGGTTGGCGTTTCCCGTGCATGTCGAAATGCGCATCGGAGAGCCTTCTCGCCTGTGAGTATCCGCAAGGGAAGCGCCTTTTCGCTTTGTAATTGTTTATGACCCAGCGGGGGAAACCGCGCTGGGACGCAGGGTCAGAAATCCTGTGTTCAAATCATCGAAAGGATTGAAACCATGGCTCCTCGTTTGAAGGAAAAGTATCAGACCGAAGTTGCTCCTAAGCTCCTTGAAGAGCTGGGACTGACCAACCCCATGACCTGCCCGAAGCTTGAGAAGATCGTTGTCAACATGGGTGTTGGCGCTGCATCGAGCGACTCCAAGCTGCTCGACGCCGCTATGGCCGACCTTCGCGTTATCACTGGTCAGCAGCCTTGCGTGACGCGTGCTCGCAAGTCCATCGCTGGCTTCCACATTCGTGAGGGACAGGCAATTGGCTGCAAGGTAACGCTTCGTGGCGACCGCATGTGGGAATTCTTGGACCGTCTGCTGTCCATCGCGCTTCCTCGCGTTCGTGACTTCCGCGGTATTTCCAAGAAGAGCTTCGACGGCTGTGGCAACTATTCGTTGGGCATCACCGAACAGCTTATCTTCCCTGAAATCGACTACGACAAGGTAGATCGTACTCGTGGCATGGACATCACCTTCGTGACCTCCACGCAGGATAACGCTGAGGCATTGGCTCTGTTCACCGCACTGGGCTTCCCTTTTAAGAATAACTAGTGCTATAATAGAGCGCCCAAAAATTTGGAACTTGAACCCGCAGGAAAACCCTGCGGGTCGAGGATAAAGAAAGAAGGAACTGAATGGCTAAGAAATCGATGATCGCCAAGGCGAAGCGCGAGCCGAAGTTCTCTACGCGTCAGCATAATCGCTGCTCTCGTTGCGGACGTCCTCGCTCTTACTATCGCAAGTTCGGCCTGTGCCGTGTTTGCTTGCGTGAACTTGCCAACAAAGGCGAACTGCCCGGCGTAACCAAGGCTTCCTGGTAAGAGAAGATTCCCCAATTACGCAAGGTGTATCTCTCGTGCAGGCGGAGGCGTTAAGGGCGCCGACGAACCGCCGGTGAGATTCATCACGAACCAAAGGAGAAAACAAAATGGCACTGACCGACCCCATTGCAGATATGCTTACGCGCGTGCGTAACGCTAATTCTGCTGGCAAGCAGACGGTTTCCATGCCGTCGAGCAAAAAGCTTGTCGAGATCGCTCGCATCATGGCTGAAGAAGGCTACGTTGCGGGCTATGAGGTTATTCCGGGCGAGCCGCGCGCTACGCTTGAAATCACCCTCAAGTACAGCAAGAAATCCAAGACCATCCGTGGCATCAAGCGCATCTCTAAGCCTGGTCTGCGTATTTACGCCGGCAAGGACGAGCTGCCCCGCGTTTTGGGTGGTTTGGGTACCGCAATTATTTCCACGAGCGAAGGCGTAATGGCCGACCGCGATGCTCGCATCAAGGGTATCGGTGGCGAAGTCATCGCTTACATCTGGTAGGAAAGGGAAGGGATAAGATATGTCACGTATCGGTAAGATGCCCATCGCCATTCCTGCTGGCGTTGAAGTTACCATCGATGGCGCAACGGTTACGGTAAAGGGCCCCAAGGGTCAGCTTACTCGTTCGTTCGCTGATATGCTCACCATTTCCCTCAACGATGGCGTGCTCACCGTTGAGCGTCCGGATGACTCTCGTGAGGCCAAGAGCCTGCATGGCCTGACCCGCACCCTTCTGCACAACATGGTTGAAGGCGTGTCTACTGGCTTCTCCAAGAAGCTGCAGCTGGTCGGCGTTGGTTATCGTGCTGCTAAGAAGGGCAACGACCTGGAAATGCAGCTCGGCTTCTCTCATCCTGTTCTGATTGAGTGCCCCGAAAACATTTCGTTCGAGTGCCCCTCTCAGACCGAGATCATCGTTTCCGGCATCAGCAAAGAGCAAGTTGGTCAGGTTGCCGCTAACATTCGCAAATGGCGCAAGCCTGAGCCTTACAAGGGCAAGGGTATTCGCTACGAAGGCGAGAATGTACGTCGTAAGGCCGGCAAAGCTGGCAAGGACTAACGCATAACGGTATCTGATTGAAGGGATTATCATGAATAAACTTCAGAAAAAGCAAGCCGGTTTGCGTCGTCGCCATCGTCGTGTTCGCGGCAAGGTTTCCGGCACTGCAGCTCGTCCGCGTTTGTGCGTGACCCGCAGCAACTCTAACATTTACGTTCAGTTCGTCGATGACACTCAGAACAAAACGCTTCTGGGTATCTCCACCCTGGGCGCCGACTTCAAGGCTACCGGCAAGAACGGTGCCAACATTGAAGGCGCTAAGGAATTCGGCGCAATCGTTGGCAAGAAAGCCATTGAAGCTGGCATCACGACCATCGTGTTTGACCGCGGTGGCAACCTGTATCACGGTCGCGTGAAGGCTTTGGCCGAAGCTGCCCGTGAAGCAGGTCTGGTATTCTAAGGAGAGAAGGAAGCTATGGCTCGCAATAATAAGCAAGAAAATGCCGGGGCTCCTGAGCTCCAGGAACGCGTGGTTTACATCAACCGCGTTTCCAAGACCGTTAAGGGTGGCCGTCGCATGGCTTTCACCGCTCTGGTCGTTGTAGGCGACGGAGAGGGTCATGTTGGCGTTGGCATGGGCAAGTCCGCTGAAGTGCCGAACGCTATCAAGAAGGGCGTCGAGGACGCAAAGAAGAACATGTTCTCGGTTGCTTTGACTCCCGAGGGCACGCTGCCCCACGAGATCATGGGCGAATACGGCGCTGGCCGCGTTCTGCTGAAGCCTGCTCTGCCTGGTACCGGTGTTATGGCCGGTGGCCCCGTTCGTGCCGTCATGGAGCTTGCTGGTGTTAAGAACTGCATCACCAAGTCTCTGGGCACCGATAACTGCCTGAACATTGTGAAGGCAGCTGCAGAAGGCCTTAAGCTCATGGAGACTCCGCAGGAAGTTGCTGCTCGTCGTGGCGTTTCCGTTGCAAAGATCTTCGGTACCAAGGAGGCATAATCATGGCAGAGAAGACGCTTCGCGTTACGCAAATCAAGAGCACCATCGGCCGTCCGAAGGATCAGGGTCTGACCCTGAAAGCTCTGGGCCTGGGCAAAATCGGTCGCACCGTTGAGAAAGTTGACAACCCCAGCGTTCGCGGCATGATTTTCAAGGTTAAGCATCTGGTTAAGGTCGAAGAGATTTAATCTTATCGACTGGATGCAAATTAACGAAACATATTATTCTCGTTAGTGTACAATATGCGTTGCATGCGTCGATTTAGGCATGCAACGCATGTGCATGTATAAAGGAAGTTGGCTGGCGGCGAGCTGCCAGCACGAATGCAAAAGCATTCGCAAAGCGAAAAAGGAGTTTTGAACATGGAATTAAAAGATTTGCAACCTGCAGAGGGCTCTCGTCATTCTCGCAAGCGCGTTGGCCGCGGTAGCGGTTCTGGTCACGGCAAGACCGCTGGCCGTGGTATGAATGGCCAGAAGTCCCGTGCTGGTGGCGGTAAGGGCAACGGCTTTGAGGGCGGCCAGACTCCGCTGGCTCGTCGTCTTCCTAAACTCCCCGGCTTCACCAACATCAACCGTGTTGAGTACCTGCCGGTGAACGTTGCTCGTTTGGAAGAAAAATTCGAAGCAGGTGCAGTTGTCGATGGCGCAAGCTTGAAGGCTGCTGGCATTATCAAGCATGAAGATGCGCTGGTTAAGGTTCTGGGCGACGGTGAAATCACCAAGGCTCTGACCGTTAAGGTTGACAAAGTTTCTGCTTCCGCTAAGGCGAAGATTGAAGCAGCTGGAGGAAAGGTTGAAGCGCCTTGCTAAGCTCGATTGTTGACGCATTCAAGGTTCCCGAGCTGCGTAAGAAGATTCTCTTCACGCTCGCTATCCTTGCGTTGTACCGTTTTGGCTCGTATGTGCCCGTCCCGGGCATTCCGTTCCATGAGTTCGCCGTGTCCTTTGAGAATTCGGGCGTTTCTATGGCAATGCTTGACCTGTTTACTGGTGGCGCATTGTCGAACTTCTCCGTGTTCTCACTGGGCATCATGCCCTACATCACTGCATCTATTATTATGCAGCTGATGCAGACGGTTATTCCGGCCGTTGGTAACTGGGCACGTGAAGGTGAAACCGGCCGTAAAAAGATTACCCAGGTGACTCGTTATCTGACCTTGGGTTTGGGCCTGATCAACGCTATTGGTTACCTGTTGCTCTTCAAATCGGCTGCTTATGGCGTCACCTTCTCGAGTGAAGTTCCGGAACTTCTTTCCGACTTCTTGGTTGTATTTACCCTGGTTGCTGGCACGGCATTCATCATGTGGATGGGCGAACTTATCACTCAGCGTGGTGTGGGCAATGGTATGTCTCTTATCATCTTTGTGAGCATCGTTTCCCGCGTGCCGTCTGCAATCTTCTCTTCCGTCAGCACGAACAACGATCCGGGCATGGGCATTGCGGTTACCGTTTTGACGCTTGCCATTATCTTGGTCATCATTCCGTTGATTATTTATGTCGAGCGCGCACAGCGCCGTATCCCGGTGAAGTATGCAAGCCGTGTTGCTGGACGTAAGATGATGGGTGGCCAGTCCACGTACATTCCGCTGAAGGTTAACTCCGCGGGTGTTATCCCTATCATCTTCGCAAGCTGCATTTTATATTTCCCGGCCCAGTTGGCTGCACTGTTTAACGTAGGTTGGTTGACTACGTTTGCCGATGCAATCTCTACGGGTTGGATCAACTGGATTCTGACGATTCTGCTTATCGTGTTCTTCGCTTACTTCTACACCAGCATGGTGTTCAATCCTGAAGACACCGCAAGCAATATTCAGAAGCAGGGCGGCTTTATTCCGGGTATTCGTCCTGGTAAAGCAACGGTTGATTACATTCGCAGCGTTATTCGCCACATCACGCTGCCCGGCGGCGTGTTCATTGCGGCAATTGCTGTTGTGCCTACGATCATCTTCTTCTTCACGGGCAACAACCTGGTGCAGGCATTCGGCGGTACGTCCATTCTGATTATGATTGGCGTTGCCCTGGATACCATGGCGAAAGTCGATTCGCAGTTGCGTGAGTACAACTACGACGGTTTCTTTAAGTAGACGGTTTCTTTAAGTTAGGGGAGGAAAGGCATGAATATTGTTCTTCTCGGCGCTCCTGGTGCCGGCAAGGGTACGCAAGCTGCTTTTCTGGTTGAAGAATTCGGTATTCCGCACATCTCCACGGGCGACATTCTGCGCGCTGCCGTGAAGGATCAAACCGAACTCGGTTTGAAGGCTAAAGGCTACATGGACGCAGGCGATCTGGTTCCCGACGATTTGATCATCGACCTGATGCGCGAGCGTTTCCAGCAGCCCGATACCCAAAAGGGCGTCATTCTGGACGGCTTCCCCCGCACCACCACGCAAGCGGTGGCGCTGGAGGCGATGATGGCCGACCTGAACCGTCCTCTGGACGCTGCGTTGCTTATCGACGTTGCTCCGGAAGTCATCATCAATCGCTTGTGCTCTCGTCGCATGTGCAAGGAGTGCGGCTACATTGGCACCGCTGCCGATGCCGTATGTCCAAAGTGCGGTGGCGAAATGTATCAGCGCGACGATGACAACGAGGCAACGGTGCGCAATCGTCTTGACGTGTACGCAACTTCCACGTCTCCGCTGATCGATTACTATCGCGGCTGCGACAAGCTGGTCTCCGTTGACGGCGATCGCGATCCGAAGGAAGTTTACGTTGACGTAAAGGCGCGCTTGGGTCTGTAAAAGTCCCGCGAAGGTTTGCGAAAGCAGTCCTTTTTGCGTGCTGCGGCGGTATCGCTGAAAAGCAAAACTTGAAATTGGCTCTCTTCTTGGAGGAGGGCCAATTTTTTTGCCGCTGAGGCACGCTATAGCGCAGGTGGGGTAATCCTTGCGTGAAAAAGCAGCAGCGCACGGTATCATGAGCGCGAGAGAGGTGCATCAATTTGCATGCGCGTGTTGCAAAGTTCGTTGCGACAACGCCCACGCACCTTGCTATATTTACGACAATGTGAAGCCTTACTGCAGCGCAACACCCCTATCTAAGGAGAGGATGTATGGCAAGAGAACTTAAATCCATGGATGGCAACAATGCGGCAGCATATGTCTCCTATGCATTCACGGAAGTTGCAGGCATTTACCCCATTACGCCTTCGAGCCCTATGGCCGACTACGTTGATCAATGGGCAGCTCAGGGCAAGAAAAACATTTTCGGCACCACGGTTGAAGTGTGCGAAATGCAATCTGAGGGCGGCGCAGCAGGCGTTGTGCACGGTTCTTTGACGGCAGGCGCCCTGACCACAACGTACACTGCTTCTCAGGGCTTGCTCCTAATGATTCCGAACATGTACAAGATTGCAGCTGAGCAGCTCCCATGCGTGTTCCATGTAAGCGCGCGCACCGTGGCAACCCAGTCTCTTAACATCTTCGGTGATCATTCCGACGTTATGGCATGTCGCCAGACCGGTTTTGCCATGCTCGCCGAAGGTAACGTGCAAGAAGTCATGGACCTCTCCGCAGTTGCGCACTTGTCGGCTATTAAGGGTCGCATGCCGTTTTTGAACTTCTTCGATGGCTTTCGCACCTCCCATGAGATCCAGAAAATCGCTCTATGGGATTATGAGGACCTTAAGGAGCTGTGCGATATGGATGCCGTGCGCGACTTCCGCAAGCACTGCTTGAATCCGGAGCATCCGGCGGCGCGTGGCTCGCATGAAAACGGCGACATCTTCTTCCAGCATCGCGAGGCCTGCAACAGCCATTATGATGAGTTGCCGCAGGTTGTGGAAGATTGCATGCACGCGGTGAACGCCAAGTTGGGCACCGATTACCAGCTGTTCAATTACTATGGCGCCGAAGACGCCGATCGCGTGATTGTTGCCATGGGTTCTGTCTGCGACGTTGCAGAAGAAGTCATTGATTACCTGAACGCGCATGGCGAAAAAGTCGGCCTGATCAAGGTGCGCCTGTATCGTCCGTTTGCCTCCGACCGCTTCGTGAAGGCCATTCCGGCAACGTGCACGAAGATTGCCGTTCTGGATCGCACGAAAGAGCCAGGCTCGGTGGGCGAGCCGCTGTTCCAAGATGTCGTGAGTGCGTTGTACTCCCAGGGCAAGAGCGGCATTACGGTAACGGGCGGCCGTTATGGCCTGGGCTCGAAGGACACGCCTCCTTCGTCGCTGTTTGCCGTGTACAAAGAGCTGGAGAAGGATGCTCCCAAGCCGCGTTTCACCATTGGCATTGTGGACGATGTTACGAACCTGAGCCTTCCCGAAGACCCCGATTGCCCCAACACCGCAGCTCCGGGCACCATTGAGTGCAAGTTCTGGGGCTTGGGCGGCGATGGTACTGTGGGTGCGAACAAGAACTCCATCAAGATTATCGGCGACCACACCGACAAGTACATCCAGGCGTACTTCCAGTACGACTCCAAGAAAACGGGCGGCGTGACCATCAGCCACCTGCGCTTTGGCGATGCGCCTATCAGGAGCCCCTACTATATCAACAAGGCCGACTTCGTGGCGTGCCACAACCCGTCGTACGTGATCAAGGGCTTCCGCATGGTCAACGACGTGAAGCCAGGCGGCGTGTTCATGATCAACTGCCAGTGGACCCCCAAAGAGCTGGAGAAGCATCTGAACGCCGAAGCGAAGCGTTATATTGCCCAAAACGATATTCAACTTTACTTGATTAACGCTATTGACCTGGCAAAACAGGTTGGTATGGGTAAGCGCACGAACACTATTTTGCAGTCAGCGTTCTTCTCGCTGGCAGGCGTTTTGCCGCAAGAAGTAGCCATTGCTTACATGAAAGATGCAGCAACGAAGTCCTACATCAAGAAAGGCCAAGACGTTGTTGATTGCAACCATAAGGCAATCGATGCGGGCGCTACTGCGTTCGTGAAGGTTGACGTGCCGGCATCGTGGGCCGATGCGCAGGATGAGCCGCAGGAAAACACGCTTGCGGGCGACCCCGCGCTGGTGAAGATGGTTTCCGACATCATGCAGCCCGTTGCGCGCATGGATGGCGACCGCCTGCCGGTATCCGCCTTCGCCGATCGCGCCGATGGCCAGTTCGAGCTGGGCGCGGCGGCCTATGAGAAACGCGGCGTGGCCGTGAGCATTCCGGAATGGCACGCCGAAAAGTGCGCTCAGTGCAACAGCTGCGCGTTTGTGTGCCCGCACGCAACGCTGCGTCCGTTCGCGCTTTCGGGCGAAGAAGCTGCTGCCGCACCGGAAAAGACGCGCTTGATGCCGTTCAAGGCCGGCAAGGGCAAGGGCAAGTACCTGTACACCATGGCGGTATCGCCGCTTGACTGCATGGGCTGCGGCGTTTGCATTGGCCAGTGCCCCACCGAGGCGTTGACTATGGTTCCCGCCGATACGCAGCAGGCTCAGCAGGAAGTATTCGATTACTGCGTGTCGCACGTTACGGAAAAACCCGAGGTCACGGACGGAACGCAGAAGGGCTCGCAGTTCAAGCAGCCGCTGCTTGAGTTCTCGGGCAGCTGCGCTGGTTGCGCTGAAACGTCGTACGCGCGCTTGGTCACCCAGCTGTTCGGCGACCGCATGTACATCGCAAACGCTACGGGCTGCTCTTCCATTTGGGGCAACCCCGCCGCAACGTCTCCGTACACGGTGAACAAGCAAGGTCACGGCCCGGCATGGTGCAACTCGCTGTTCGAGGACAACGCGGAATTCGGCATGGGCATGATGCTTGGTTACAACGCCGTACGCGAGAAGATCATCGCTCACACGCAGAACATCCTGGAAAGCGACAAACACGATTCCGAGACGAAAGCCGCAGCTCAGGTGTGGCTTGAGGCGAAGGATAGCGCCGAGGAAAGTAAAGCCGCAGCAAAGGATTACCTTGATGCTTTGGCTCCGGCGGCCGAAGAAGGCTGTCCCGATGCCCTGGCGATCGTTGAGAACAAGGAATTCCTGACGAAGAAATCCTTCTGGATCTTCGGTGGCGACGGTTGGGCCTACGACATTGGCTACGGCGGCCTTGATCATGTGATTGCTTCCGGCAACGACGTGAACATCTTCGTTTTCGACACCGAGGTTTACTCCAACACCGGCGGTCAGGCTTCGAAGGCATCCAACATTGGTCAGGTTGCTCAATTTGCGGCTGCTGGCAAGGACATCAAGAAGAAGAGTCTGGCGGAAATTGCCATGAGCTACGGCTATGTGTACGTTGCCCAAGTTGCAATGGGTGCTCGACCTGCGCAAACGCTGAAGGCTATCCAGGAAGCAGAAGCATATCCCGGTCCATCTATCATCATTGGTTACAGTCCGTGCGAGATGCACTCTATCAAGGGTGGCATGGTCAATTGCCAAATCGAAATGAAGAAGGCCGTGGAGTGCGGTTACTGGAATCTGTTCCGCTTCAATCCCGCGGCCGAGGAAGGCAAGAAGTTCACGTTGGACTGCAAGCCGCCTGCAGGAGGCTACCAGGACTTCCTTATGAACGAGGCTCGCTACAGCCGCTTGACGCGTGAATTCCCCGAGCGCGCAACGGAGCTGTTCGGTCGCAACGAGCAGGCAGCTATGGAGCGCTTCGATCACTTGCTGAAGCTGAAGGACATGTACAGCGGCCTGTAAGAATAGGTGGGCATACACGCGGGCGGGCGGCAGGATGTTCGGCTGCCCACCCGTAAAATCGCAGGTGAACGCTGGTTCGCTGCAAAAACAAGAAAGGCTTGGTCGCAATGACCAAGCCTTTCTTTGCGTCTCGGAGCAAGGGGAGCGGTTTCGCAGGAGGCCCTACGAGAAGACCTTACGAGAAGAAGCCCTCGCTTTCCTTTGCATCGAAATACTCGCCCAGCAGCTTTTCGGTGTAGGCAATCTTCACGCAACAAATAAACACGCTGAGCGCTTTGTCAAGCTCATCGAGCTGCGGCATAGAGGGCGCAATGCGAATATTGGAGTCGCGCGGATCGCTGCCGTAAGGCCAGGTGGCGCCGGCGCTTGTCAGAACAACGCCCGCTTCCTTCGCCAGCGCAACAATGCGGGTGGCTGTATGCTTCGGCGCGTTGAACGACACGAAATAGCCGCCGTTGGGGTTTGACCAGCTGGCTTCCGTTACGTCCTGCAAACCTTCGCTTAGGCGCTTCTGTACCAGCTCGAATTTCGGACGCAAGATATCTGCATGTTTCGCCATGTGTTCGGCAATGCCATCGGCATCTTTCAGGAAGCGCGCGTGGCGTAGCTGGTTGATCTTGTCGAAGCCGATGGTCTGCAAGCTCAAATGCGCCAGTTCGTCGGCCAGGTTGCGCGGGCTGGTGGCAATGGCGGCAATACCGGCACCGCTGAACGTCATCTTGGATGTAGACGCAAACTTGTAATAGCGGTTCGGATGCCCGGCCTTGTTGCAGGCCTTCTCGATGTCCATCAGTTGATCTTGACGCTCGGGGCCATACAGGTGATGCACGCAATACGCGTTGTCCCAGAAAATGCGGAAGTCATCGGCGGCAGTTGACATGTGGGCTAAACGGCGCACTACTTCATCGGAGTACGTTATGCCGCTGGGGTTTGAGTACTTGGGCACGCACCACATGCCTTTGATGGTGGCGTCGCTTGCGACCAGCGCCTCCACTTTGTCCATGTCGGGACCGTCTTCCAGCAGGGGAACGGGAATCATGTCAATTCCGAACTCTTCGCAAATGGCGAAATGGCGATCGTAGCCGGGAACGGGACAGATCCACTTAATGCCGTGGCGGTAGCTGCTCCAGGGTTTGCCATCGCCCACGCCGAAACGCATGATACGAGAAAGCGTGTCATACATTGCCAGCAAGCTTGAGTTGCCGTACACGAACACGTTTTCTGGCTCCGTATCAAGCATGACCGCCATCAGGCGTTTTGCTTCCGGTAGACCGTCAAGAATGCCGTAGTTGCGGCAGTCGGTACCGTCTTCGCTAAAGCAGTCTTCTACGGTTGCAATGTTGGTGAGCATGGGGGTGCTCAAGTCAAACTGTGCCGCTTCGGGTTTGCCGCGTGCCATGTTCAGCTTAAGGCCCTGCGCTTTGTAGTTGTAATATTCGCTGCGTAAAGCGTCCAGCGCGGTTTTGAGTTCGCCACGCGTCATGTTCGCAAATGCCGTCATTGATGCTCCCTTCATTTCGCTTAGGGCACTCTAAATCAATTATGCATTATAGGCAGCCTGGTTCGGGAAGTGTTTCTAAGTGATGAAAACAGGCGAAAAAAAGCAATCACGTGCGGTTTTTCACGGCAGCGCAGCAAACATGACTCCCTTCAAAAAAGCAAAAGTGCCCGCGAAAGGCGCTTGTCAACATGTCTGCGGAAAGCAAAAACCGCTTGTAAAAGCGCAAATGCGAAGGGCAAGATACGAACACCGCACATAAGCAAAAAAAGCGAAAGCGAGTACGAATC
>CAKTYF010000030.1 GCA_934631995.1 uncultured Eggerthellaceae bacterium | reverse complement strand
ATGCCATACTGTATCCACACAACCGAATAGCAAACTGCACCGTTGGTTGCTCGGGGGGAGTCATGCCCCTCCGAGCTGGATGAATGGGGTGAGATGCCCCGCGAGCCGGTCACCGTGATGCCGCCCCTCCCTTGAACGCGGGGAGGGAAGCGGATGAGTCGGACCTCCGCAGACGCCGGTGCAGGCGAGAACCGCCAGTACCGGGGACCCGCCAGCGAAGCGATCGATTTCCGCGAGCAGCCAGACCATACGAGCGAAACGCGATTTCGGAGAAGCGCCAGCGATTCCATTCTGGAGGTCGCTGGCGCTTCTTCGTTTCTATCGGTGCGGATATCGCGCCCCGCCCAAGCAGGGCGCGCAAGGAAAAGGGAAAAAGCAAGAAAGAGAAGGAAAGGAAGGGAAATGAGAAAAGAGAAGAAACGCATGCGCGGCGCGCTGAACGCCTTCCTGTCGCTCGTGCTTGCGGCGGGCCTGCTGCCGGTCATGCCGGCAGCGGCCGCGGCCGACGAGCCCGCGACGGCGGAGCTGGGAAGCGTGCACGTGACCGTGGAGAACACCACCTGCCCCGCACCCGACGCGGCATGGACGGGCAAGCTCGTGGACACCACGGTGGCGCTTTCCGCGGACTCCACCATGATGAGCTGCGTCAAGGCCGCCATCGAGGGCGCGGGCAAGACGCAGACAGGCGCCGACAAGGGCTACATCAGCGAGATCGAGGGGCTGGCCGAGCACGACGGCGACGATTACGACCCGGATGGCAAGGGCTACTCCGGCTGGATGGGGACCCTCAACGACTGGTTCACCAATAAGGGCTTCTCCTCCTACTCGGTGGCAAACGGCAAGCTGTCCGCCGGCGACGAGATCCGCGTGATGTACACCTGCACCATGTACGATCTGGGCAACCCGAACAACACGGACCGCGCGCTTGCGGGAATCGCGTTTTCCGCGGGCGCGCTCGACAAGAGCTTCGCCAAGGACACCCACGCTTACACGCTGTACGTGCCACAGGGCACGACGTCGGTGAAGGTGATGCCCACGGCCGCCAACAAGAAATACCAGGTGCGCACGTTCGCGGGCGACACCCCGTACAAGCGCACGGCGGACGTGCCCGTGTCAGACGGCGCGACCATCACCGTGAAGAGCGGCTACAAGGACATGGACGCCACAAACGACGCGGCCGACGCTGTGGCTTACACGTTCACGGTGAAAGTGGAATCCGAACCGCCCACGCCCGAAGATGCTGTTGTGGAAAGCGGTACAGCGTACAACGCTAATTGGACGGTGTATGCCAACGGCGTTTTGAAACTCAGTAAGATCGAGGGCACTGATGGCAAGACACAGGATAAAAAGTTTCTCCCCCAGCCTCCGTATGCGAAAAAATACGGAAAGACAATCACGTCGATCGTGATCGACGAGGGAATAACTTATCTCGGCAACTATCTGCTCTATGGCCTGAATGCAGCAACCTCCATTTCTCTTCCGTCAACGCTGGCCGCCTCGGGTGCGCAAGCGTTCTTCGGTTGCAAGAAGCTTGTTGACTACGAATGCGCCGAGGGTTGCTGCATCAGTGTTGTGGACGGCACTTTCGTGCTTTCCGATCATGGTGCAACGCTTCTGAGCGTCCCCGATAAATCGAAGCTCGTTGGGGAGGTAACGGTTCCTTCGACGGTAACCTCTATCGGTAATAATCTATCGGGCGCTACCGCCATGACGAGCGTCGTTCTTCCCGCCGGTCTCACGTCGATTGGCGTGAATGCGTTCAAGGGTTGCACGGGGCTGACCGAAATCACCCTTCCTTGCGACCTTGGTTCGAACAGCAACGCTTTTGATGGTTGCTCCAGCTTGGTTTCGATCTCTTTCGCGGAAGGGGTGACGAGCGTTCTTGGTGGTGGATTGGGCGGATTGGCCAACTTGGCCACCATGAAGTTCCCGTCAACGCTCGCTGAGCTCAATGTGAATTTGATTGGCGAATCGGTGACCGATATCACGTTTGCGCCGGGATGTGCGTATTCGCTGAACAATGGAGTTATTGCCAAAACTACCGAATCCGGAACTGAGCTTCTTAAGGTTCTTGCAGGCGCTTCCATTGTTGACGCCGACGGCGTTCTTGACATTCCCGAGGGTGTTGTTTCCCTTGGAGCGAATGTATTCCAGGGCCGTTCGGATATCAAATCGGTTGTTCTCCCTAGCACCCTGAAGGCAATCGGCGGTGGCGCATTCCAAGATTGCTCGAATTTGACCGGCGTCTTGACGATTCCTCAGGGGATTACCGATCTCGGGGCAGGAGCTTTTGTTGGCACGGGAATCACGAAGGCTGTTATTCCTACGGGCGTTGCTACCGTGGGGCATCAAGTTTTTAGTTTCTGCCCCAATTTGAAGGAAATAGTCGTCGGTAGCATTAATGACGCTTCCATCGTCGATCACAGTCCGAATCTGGAGACGTTCACTGTCTCCGAAGGGGTGAAGGCGATTACCGGGCGTTCGCTTGTTGCGACTAGCTGCGATAAGCTTACCACCATCAATCTTCCCGCGAGCCTTGAGACCCTTGAGGCATCCGCCCTTTCAGGCAATAAAAGCCTGACGACCGTTAACTGCGCCGAGGGCGGTAATTTTGCTTTTGCGAACAGCGTTCTTACCAATACCTCCACCAACACGGTGATGTACGCACTGCCGTCTCTAAGCGGAAGCTTGGTCATCCCCGAGGGGACCAGGGCGATCGGACCGGAGACTTTCAAAGATAACGCCTCAATCACCTCTGTCTTGCTTCCCGAGGGTCTGGTCTCCATAGGGCGCCAAGCGTTTCAGGGGTGCAAGGGTCTTGCTGGCGAGCTGGTCATACCGAGCACGGTAACGTCAATTGGCCAAGGGGCGTTTGCCGTCTGTGATGGCTTGAGCGCATTGAAATGCCTGGATCCGGCCGTTGCCACCGAGATCGTTTACGGACGCGCCGCCTTTAGCGGTTGCACCGGTCTGACGAAAGTTCATCTGCCGCAAGGCCTGAGCATCTACGATGCTCTTCTGAGCACGTGCTCTGCCGTCACCGCTGTCGATCTTCCCGCGTCGGTCAAATCCCTTGGGCAAGAGGGGCTTAACTTTGCCGGCATGACGAAACTTCGCAGCGTAACTATGCCCGGCGTCACTCAACTGGGGTCTCGTGAGTTCCTGGATTGCCCCAATCTGGAAAGCGTTGACATGCCGAGCATGGTGACCATTTCCCAGGGGGCGTTCGACTCGTACGCATCGACCAAGGTTGACATGAAGCAGCTGTATCTTCCCAAGAGCTTGGCGGCTTTCGGAAGCAGCGACTTTATCTACCCGACCATCATCTACTACGCAGGCTCTCAGGACGATTGGAACGGTATTGCATTTGGTAACGACGTATTGAGCAATATCGAGAAATCCGGCACCGTGGTTGCGTATAGCTATAAGGCGTCCGATGAGCCTGCGACAATAACGACGCAGCCCAAGAATATCTCCGCGTTCATTGGCCTAGCTTCCGACGAAACGTCTTTCGGCATTGATGTGCCCGAGGGCTGCTCTGCTTACTATTTCTGGTACAACGAGAATGGGAACTGCGTAAAGGCGGGCGATGAAGCGAGCTTCGGCATCACTTTGTCCGAGTGCGGAACATTTAACTACTACTGCGTAGCAAAAGTTGTTTCCCCCGATGGCACCGTTCGCAGCGCAAAAAGCGATAACTTCACTCTGACCGTGTCCGACATGGATGCGATGTTCGAAGGCTCAGGGACGGAAGAGGCGCCCTATCTTTTGAAGTCCGCGCAGGATTTGTCGACGCTGTCTTTCCTTGTTGGCAACGGCGTGCATTGCGAGGGCAAGGTGTTTGCTATGGCAAACGATATCGAGCTGCCCGCCGGCTGGACACCCATTGGCGTGAAAACCGATACGGCGCGCAACGCCTTCAAGGGGACGTTTGATGGCGCAGGTCATCTGCTGACCGTGCCCGCAGATGAGAAGCCCCTGTTCGCAGAAGTGAATGGCGCCACAATCAAGAACCTGAATATTTACGGAGAGCGCATTAACGGCTTCGGATTGATTGACGACTGGAATGGCGTTGGTCTGAAAGGCGTTGGCGTGACTATCGACAACGTAACGCTGAAAGCTGGCACCTCCACGCTGAAATCCGGCCTGCTGGGCGGCGTGATGTCAGGCAACCCTTACGCTGCGGTGAGTGCTGGTTATGTTGCGAACATAAGCAATTGCACCGTCGAGGAAGGCGTGACCATTGGATATGATGGAACGCAGAGCATGATCGGTTCCTTTGCGGGACGCTTCCAGGGCACCATCGAGAACTGCGTATCCTATGGTACGGTCAAGGGCGTGGATTACGTGGGCGGCATCATCGGCACGCGCGATAACGCTCTAGGCATCTCCTCGGTGAAGAACTGCATGTTTGGCGGTTCCGTCGAGGCAACGGGAGAGCAGGCTGGCGGCATTGTGGGCGGCGGTTACGAGAATTCTTCCGCCCCGAATGGCGCCCGCCCTTCGATTACTGGATGTGCATCTAGCGGGCGCGTGTCGGGCAACAAATATGTTGGCGGCATCTTGGGTGGCGACTTGTATGTCGTCCAGACCTGGGGGAATGTTGCTGGTTCTATTAGCAACAACGTTTTCACCGGCACGGTATCTGGTAACGAGTATGTTGGCGCGGTTATCGGCTACCTGAACAGCTTGAACGTTTATGACGTTGTTGCGGGTAACCTTTATTCTCATGGTTGCGGTGCCGATAAGGGCATTAGCTACATTAAGTTTATCGATACTAATTGCAAGACGCATGAGACGGAAAGCGGTGCAATTTACGTTGACAGCAGCACTGGCACCCCCGGATATCCAGGTTTCTCGGAGGCGAATTTCAACCGCACCGACGACCCGATGGGCGCCGATGCGGACAAGCTGTGCAAGATGATGACGTACTTCGAGGTATCCACCGCTGTTGCGGCTGACGGCGCTGGAGCCGCTCCCTCCGCCGTGCGCGCCGGCGACACTGTGACCGTGGATGTGTCCGTGTCCGCGAACGATGGCGTTGCGGCGTTGTCCGGCACGTTGGACTTCGATCCTGTCGTGTTCGAGCTGGTGGGCGTTTCGAAGGGCGCGGGCCTGTCCGAGGGCGCGTCGTTCCTGCCGGCCGAGGGCGCGGCTGAAACCCTGTTCAGCTTCTACGGCAACGAGGCCGCGGCTGACGCCCAGGGCGGCATTGTGGTGGCCACCGTCACGCTCAAGGCGCTGAAGGCTGCCGACGCTGCGACCATCGGCGTGAGGGATGCCACCGCCGCCATCGCGGGCGACGCGCTTGACTATGCCGCGACCGTGGGCGGCGTAGTCACGCTCGACGTGCTGGCGGATGCCACGCTGGGCGATGTGAACGGCAACGGCCGCGTGAACATTGTGGACGCCCAAGTGGTCTACGACATGGCGGTCGGCGCCTACGGCGAGGGCTACGCGGCCCTGGCGCTTCCCGCCGGCTGGACGCGCGCGACCCTGCTGTGGGCGGCCAACGTCAACGGCGACGACGCCATCGACGCGGTTGACGCCTTCGCCATCCAGCGCTTCGTGCACTACGGGGCCTGGGCGTAAGGCGACCCCTTCATGTTGTTGACAAATTACCCCACCTTTTGTCAACATTTCGAGCATTTGAGAACCCGAGGTGCCCTGTGCGCCTTGGGTTCTCTGTGCTCTGCTGCGGTATGCAGTCCAGGTTAAGATGTTTTCTGATGCGATGCCGCCCGCCGACAGGGGCTCGCCTCACGACTCCGCTTGGATAATGCCTCACTGATACCCGCAACTCGCTCAACTTATCCAAGACGTCGCAGTTCGGCTCGACCCTTGTCGGCGGGCGCTCTTTGAGGGTCCGCGCATCGGGAGTTCGCTGCGCGCTTGGGTTCGCGGCGCGTTGGCTTTTGGTTCAGGCATCCCTTTTGGGTTTCTCGGCGGCATGTTGTCGTTTTTTCCGCCCGAATGCGCAAAATATTCCCGTTCGGGGTACCTCGGGGAGTGCTTTCAGTCCATATCGAGCTGTCTAAGTTGTTGCTGATCTGCAAAAGCCCAGGTCGCGCACTGCAAGCATCGGGCGAACAAGGGTTGACACTGCTTCAACCTGCCCCGAACAGGAATATTTTGCGCATTCGCGCCCGATTTCCGACAAGATGGCCGTAAATCGATGTCTGCTAAGGGGAGCTGAGTTGTGGAATGCGGGCAGGGTGCGCCGATTGTTGACAAAAGGTGGGGTAATTTGTCAACAATAGCGTGCGCAGGTGGCGACCATGCGGGCAATGGGGCGGTTTGTGCCGTCAACGATATCGACCGTGTAAAATCCTACGTTGCGTCCGGATTTATCAACATCGCAGGTCGCAATAAGCTTCGTGCCTTTTGTGGCATTCAGATACTCTATGGTGTTGCTGATGCTTACCGTGGGCGGCTGGGCAATATTGCAGGCAATCGCCAACGTGAAATCCGCCAGCGTGAAAATGGCGCCGCCCATAACGGCGCCAAATCCATTTCGGTGAACATCTTCAATGTCGAACTCGCACACAGCGTGGCCGCAGCGAGCTTCCACTACGCGGCAACGACATGCCTGCGTAGCAAATCGGTCAGCCGCAAAAGCCTCCTGCACTTCTTCAAGTGTAGGATTGTCGCCCAGTTCGCTGACCTGCATTATTGTGCGCCGCCAAACACGGTTTTAATGGTGTAATCGATGCGTGCCACCACATCGGCTCGATCCATGAGCTCAATGCATTCGAACAGCGGAGGCGAAACCTGGGTACCCGTTACGGCAACGCGAATAGGCTGGAAGATGAACTTGTTCTTCAGGTCCAGCTTTTCTGCCAAGCCGGCAACGGTATTCTGCAGCGAATCGCATTCCCAGGGAATGCTCTCGTCGGCCAGGATGGCGCGCACTTCGCGCAGGACTTCATCGGCGCGGCAGCCTTCTTTGAGCAGGTTCTTTGCCACAGATTTCTCATCGAGCGTGACTTTGGGGCCATCGAACATGAATGCGATTTTCTCGGGCGTCTCGCTCAGACGCTTCAAGCGCTCGGCCAAAAGCGGATAAATCTTCTCGAACCACGCATGCTTTTCCTTGATTTCATCGGCTGTTGCCAGACCCGCTTCAATCAAGAATGGTGCAGTTAAGTCAACCCAGGTGGCGGGGTCCATGCGCTTGATGTACTCGCCGTTCATCCAATCGAGCTTCGTTTCATCGAACACGGCGTTTTTCTTCGTGATGCGGTCCAGGCTGAACTTTTCGCACAGCACGTCACGCGGAATAATGGTGGTCTCGCCATCAAGCGACCAGCCCAAAAGCGCCAGGAAGTTCACCATGGTATCGGGCAGATAGCCGCGATCGCGGTATTCTTCCACGCTGGTGGCGCCATGACGCTTCGAGAGTTTCTGACCGTCGCTGCCCAGAATCATGGACAGGTGAGCGAACTGCGGCACGGGTTTGCCCAGCGCCTCGTAGATCAGAATCTGCTTCGGCGTGTTGTTCAGGTGGTCGGCGCCGCGAATCACGTGGGTGATTGCCATGTTGGAGTCGTCCACTACGCACGCGAAGTTGTACGTGGGCGAGCCATCGGTGCGCACCAAAATCAGGTCGTCAACGAAGTCGCCCGGGAAACTCGTGTGACCGAATGCGGCATCGTCAAACTCGATGGGACCGTGGTTTTCTGGCACGGCAAGGCGCCATACATGCGGTTCACCTGCTGCAATGCGAGCAGCAGCTTCTGCGGGGTCAAGGTGGCGGCACGTGCGGTCGTAACCATCGTAGCCACCTTGCTCTTCCTTGGCCGCTTCGCGTTTCGCATCCAGCTCTTCTTTCGTGCAGAAGCAAGGATATGCTGCTCCTGCGGCCTTCAGCTGTTCAAGCGCTTCTTGGTAGGTGTCCATGCGCTGCATTTGCGTATAGGGGCCGTAGGCGCCGCCGACTTCGGGGCCTTCGTCCCAATCCAGGCCCAGCCAACGCATAGCGCGCAAGATAACCTGGGTGTTTTCTTCCGTGGAGCGCTCGGGGTCGGTGTCCTCAATGCGCAAAATGAACTTACCGCCGTTAGCACGGGCGAACGCCCAGTTATAAATGGCGGTACGCGCGCCGCCAATGTGCAGACGGCCAGTGGGGGAAGGCGCGAAGCGAACGCGCACTTCGTTTGCAATGTTTTCCATGTGTGATCCTTATCTATTAAAGCATGTGCTTTGAATATCCGTTGTTTGGGGCCGCGCGCCGTGCTTCCTTATGAGATGCACACCAACGCAACATGACAGTATAGAGAGAAGAAGGCTTGTTGCGAACCACAGAATGCCCATTCCCATCCAAAAACCTTCAGGAAGGCTGCAAATAAGAAGGCTTCGGTACCAAAACGTCCATGTTCCTTGGGTGAAGAACAGGCCGTGGAAAAGCGAGAAGAAGGCGTCGAAGTCGATAAGCGCCGCCGCGCCGAACGCCAGAAACGCCGCAATCGTGAGTCCGCCGGCGCACGCCAGCACGCGTCCCAGGTTCTTGCGGTCAGTGCGTACACCCACGTGAGCTGCAGCAGCAACGGCAAGCACGGCAATAATGACAAGCGGCATTTTCACGGCGCTTGCGAGCGCGTAACAATCGTCCAAGTGCGAAATCGCGGCGCTATCCAGGCGATATTCTTCACCACGTGCGTTGCTGGGCGCGCGCCCATCGGCTTGTGCCGCAGCAACGAGTTCGTCCATGGTTGCGTTCAGCGCGTCTGCGTCGTGGTTTGCAAACGAGTAGTCGTAGATTGCAACGGCGGCTTTCACGAGTTCATCGTGCGTGTACGGCGAAATGCTGTCGGTTGCATATGCTTGCGACAAAACGCGCGTTGGTAATGGCGTTGCAGCGCACGCAGCAAACCCTGCTGCCAAAAATGTGACAACGAGGCACACCACAGCGCACACCGCTGCACCGGTATTGATAAGCTTCTTCATTGTTGACAAATTACCCCACCTTTTGTCAACAATTAGCAGCAGCTACCGTCGCAGCCGCAGCCTTGCGTTCCCGCGCCAGCGGCAACAACAGATGCGGGCGGCTCGGGCGTAAAAATGTTGCCGCAATCAACCCAGATGGTGGCAGTGGTAATGCCCTTCATGTCCTTCGAGATGGTGGGCAGCGGTCCCAGGCGACTGAACACGCCCATGAACTGGCCGTTATAGAGGTACAGGCCGTTCAGGTTGTTGTAGAGCTCGGGTATGGCTTCTGTTTTGCCCGCTTCCAAATCTGCGGCGCTCTCGGGCGGCAATGTGAGCGTTTTGAACGGCGTAATGTAGCTTTGCACAATGAAGGGGTGTCCCGCTGCTCCGTTTGCGAACTGGTCAACAAGCTCTTCCCAGCGCTGCTGCGTTTGCGCGCAGCCAGCGTATACGTCTTGGGCGCCGTACGCATCGGTGGGTTTGATGATCCATGCATCTTTGTTTGCGCGCACTTCAGTCAAATCGATGTGCTCGCTATCCAGAAACGTGGTCAGCGGCACGGTGCGCTTCACGAACTCGTTTTCCTCATCCGTCAAAAATGCTTGAGTGCGCGGGTCGTACAGAGCGCTGAAAATCTGTTTGTCGTGCACAACGTGTCCCGCGAAGCTGCCGATGAGCGTTACTTTGTCGGCGCGCACGGCATTGATGAGCTGCTGCGATTCGTCCCAATGCTCAATCACGTCGTTTGTCACGCAGCGGCGCCAAATGGCGTCAATGCGGTTGCCTTTACTGTCGGTAAGAGTTTCGCCGTCGAATTGCAGTTCGCGCACGTCAGCCACCACGCACGGGTATCCTTTTCGCGTAAACTGGTCGGCGAACAGGTGAAACTCATCAACTACGCCGTTTTCCAGATAGTCGCAAATGGCGAAATGCGGGTGTGCAACGCAGTTTTCGGAGCGCTCATAGATGTCAATGAACCGGTGGATCCAGTTGCCGAACAGCTCGCACGCCTCAATGCGGTGCCCATGCGCGATAAACTCCCTGAACGCAGGAGTGCGCGCCACGGAAAGCGTGATTTCGCGGTTCTCGTTCATGCCGGATGAACCGTCGCCATTGAATTCGCAGAAGCGTACTTCGCCGGTTTCTTCGTTCAAGAACGTATCGACGCGCGCAAACGGCAGCAGGTCATCGTAGCCGCGCGGCAGCAAGATAAGTTCAACCAGACGCGGGTCGAAATCGAAAACTTCGCGATACGCGGGGTCGTCCAAATAGCGCTGGATAACTTTGCACAGAATGCGATGCGCCGTTTCCGATGTTTCTTTCATGATGTCGTACGTTTCGCGGTTGAACAGGCGCGGCAGATAGCTGCATGCCACGTGCTGGTGGTGCACGATCGCCGTGCTGTTTTCCATATATTCCGCTGCGATCTTGCGGCCTTCAACATCGCCGTTAAGGTCGGCGATTATCTGAAGATACTCATCGGTGAGCTGAGCATTCGTTGCCATGAAAAGCTCCTTTGTTTTTGCGTTGGACACGCATTGCTTCGATTTGTTGTTTCGGTTTATTTTAGGGTAAAAACAGACGCTTTGCGGAACAAACTGTTTACAGGTACTTAGCAAAAGGCGTAGGATAAGCAAGTTTCGCGAACGGAAGGAATTGGCATGGAATCATTGAGCGAACAGCAGTTTCGCTTGCTCGAAGAAAAGTACGAAAACGGCACGGCGACCCCCGATGATTTGCAGGCGCTTGAGCCGTATCGTGCGAAACGCGCAGTACTTTTGGCAAGTGGTTTTGGAAGCCGCATGCTGCCTATTACCATCAATACTCCAAAACCCCTGGTCAACGTAAATGGAAAACGTATCATCGAGACTATCCTTGATGCACTTTTGGCGATTGATGTCACAGAAATCTACATTGTGACGGGATATTTGAAGGAGCAGTTCCGTTTGCTGCTTGACGATTATCCGACCGTTACGTTGCTGGAAAACCCGATTTACGATTCCACGAACAACATTTCTTCGGCGTGCGTTGCGCGCGATCTTTTCCAGAATGCGTATGTGTTTGAGAGCGATTTGTTCCTGAGCAATCCAGCGCTGCTGAAAAAGTACCGCTTCCAATCTTGCTATATGGGTGTGCCGGTTGAAGAGACGCCCGACTGGTGTTTTGATGCGAAAGATGGCCGCATTGTGGACTTGCATAAAGGCGGCAAGAACACGAATCACATGTACGGCATTAGTTACTGGACTGCCGAAGATGGTGCGAAACTTGCCGTTGACCTGCCTGAATGCTTTGATGAAAGCGACGAGAACAAGCAGCGCTTCTGGGATGACGTACCGTGCGTTCTGCGCAATGCCCGCTATGATATTGCGGTCGAGGCTTGCACGTTTGATGACGTGGCGGAAATCGACTCGTTTGCCGAGCTGCGAGAGATTGATCCGCGTTATCGGGTGTAGCGTGCTGAAGTAAAGCGCGGCGGCGAAACTAAAGTTACGGGCGCGGGTACAACGAGCTTGCGCCGCCCGCGCACAGCACCAGCGCATCGTAGCGAACGCGCACGAATTGTTGACAAAAGGTGGGGTAATTTGTCAACAAATTGCTGGCGGCGAAGCTGGGGCGCGGATGAGAATCTGAGCCGTCTGTGTGGAGCCGGGGCGTGGATACAGAGCTGGGGCGTGGTTGCGAAGCCAGGCGTGGATAAGAATCTGAGCCGTCTGTGTGGAGCCGGGGAGCGCTGCGAGCGACGGAGTGAGCCGCTTGCGCCCCCCCATCGCTTTCGCTTGAATTTTGTACCCAATGTGTACTATGTCACCAAATTGTCACTAAAGTAGTGCAGCATGGTGGTATCATGCTGAAGCTATAGAGTTGCGTTCGAAAAACGGCGCAACATCCGTTATCCAGAGTCGGGGGAGAGAGTTGGCTCAGCGATCCCGACACCAACCAGGCGCGTCTGACGTGTTATGGTGGTCCGGCCAACACCGATGAAGGAGGTATTCTCATGTCTGAAGAACACTCATCTTATCTTTTCACGTCGGAGTCGGTGACTGAAGGTCATCCTGACAAGATTTGCGATCAGGTTTCTGATGCTATCTTGGATGCCATTTTGGCAAAGGAAATCGAGCTTCAGAAAGCCGGCTACGTTTCGCCTACGGGCGTTCCGGCCGACGTGGACAACGTGCGTTGCGCGTGCGAGACCATGACTTCCACGGGTCTTGTGGTGGTGACGGGCGAAATTCGCACGGAAGCATACGTTGACGTGCAGCAAATCGTGCGCGATACCATCCGCGAGATTGGCTACGACCGCGCGAAGTACGGCTTTGACTGCGATACGTGCGGCGTTATCAATGCCATCCACGAGCAATCTGCCGACATCGCCATGGGCGTCGATGAGTCCTACGAGGCTCAGCGCGGCGAAAGCGTGGACGACATTGATAAAGTGGGCGCGGGCGACCAGGGCATGGTTTTCGGTTATGCTTGCAACGAAACGAGCACGCTCATGCCGATGCCTATCTACTTGGCGCATCGCTTGGCGGAACGCCTGACCGGCGTTCGCAAGGATGGCACGCTTCCGTATCTGCGTCCCGATGGAAAGACGCAGGTTTCCGTGCGCTACATCGACGGCAAGCCCACGCAGGTGGAGAAAGTGCTTGTCTCCACGCAACATGCCGAAGAAGTTGAAGTCGGTCAAATCTATGATGATTTGGTAGCGCATGTAATCAAGCCCGTGTTCCAGGAAGAAGGCGTTAAGGTTGCCGATGACCTGGAGATTTACGTGAATCCTACGGGGCGTTTCGTTGTGGGCGGACCTATGGGCGACTCTGGTTTGACGGGCCGCAAGATCATTGTTGATACGTCTGGCGGCATGGGTCGTCATGGCGGCGGCGCGTTCTCGGGCAAGGACTGCACGAAGGTTGACCGCTCGGCGGCATACGCTGCGCGCTGGGTTGCGAAAAACGTGGTTGCTGCTGGGCTGGCGGATCGCTGTGAAGTGCAGATTGCTTACGCAATTGGCGTGGCGCATCCCATTTCCATTATGGTGGACACGTTTGGCACGAATCATGTGGATACTCCCGTGATCGAAAAAGCTGTGGACGAAGTCTTCGACTTGCGCCCAGGTGCCATCATCCGCGAGCTCGACTTACGCCGTCCTATCTATCGCAAGACGGCTGCATATGGCCACTTTGGTCGCGAGCTTCCTGAGTTCACCTGGGAGAACACGAATCGCGTTGACGAGCTGCGCCAAGCGGCGGGGCTGTAGGATTTCGCTGCTTTGCTTGCATCTGTTGTTCTTGACATACCAACGCAATCGCTGGATGCGGCGTTCACTTACGCCGTTCCCCCCGCGATAGAACAGCTTGATTTAGTGGGGCGTGCCGTGGTGGTTCCTTTTGGGTCACGGCGCGCCCTTGGCTTTGTGCTGGATACGTTCGATGATTCCGATGAGCGCGCCCAAGAACTTGAGCGTGCGAAAATCAAAGAGATATTCGAAGTGGCTTCCGAGCCGTTCTTTGATAGTGATGGCGCAGCATGCGCCCAGTTCATGGCGCATTATTACATTGCGCCGCTTTCGTCGTGCGTTCGTTTGTTCACGCCCCCCGGTGGCGTGCCCCGCGTGATTCATCGCGCTGGCGCGTGGGTTCTTGAGCAGCCTGCCGTGGGTGAGGCCGATGACCGTTGGGCCACGCTTGGGCCGCATGCGGAAGGCTTCGTGCCGCGCAAAGGCTCGTATAAACAAGAAGTCGTGCTTGCGGCGGTGCGTCGCGGCGACGTGCGCGTAAGCGAGCTCACGGCTGAATATGGTTCGGTTTCGTCATGCCTAACCGCGCTGGAGAAAAAAGGCGTTGTGGTAGTGGAGCATCGGCGCCGTTTTCGCGGGCTTGAGGATCAGGATTCGTCGATTTTTCGCGTTGATGTGGAGAAACCGACTCTCAATGACCAGCAGCAACGCGCGCTTGACGCGATATTTTCCGCATATGAACGTAAACAAGGCGAAGTTGTTTTAGTGGATGGTGTTACCGGCTCGGGCAAGACGGAAGTGTATCTGCGCGTTATCGAACGCGTTTTGGAACAGGGGCAAAATGCCATTGTTTTGGTGCCAGAGATTTCGCTTACACCTCAAACGGTCGCGCGTTTTCGCGGACGCTTCGGCGACCAAGTTGCCGTTATGCATTCGCGCATGAGCCAAGGAGAGCGCTTTGACCAGTGGGATTTTATCCGCTCGGGCCAGGCGCGCGTTGTGGTAGGTGCTCGCAGCGCGCTGTTCACGCCGCTGCCTAACGTGGGCGCCATCATCATCGACGAGGAACACGAAGGCTCCTACAAGCAAGACAGCCAGCCGCGTTACCACGCGCGCACCGTTGCGTGCTGGCAAGCGGCGCGTAAAGGGGCCGTTGTGGTGCTGGGTTCGGCCACGCCTTCTCTGGAGGCGCTTCACGAATGCGAAGAAAACGCGTTGTGGCATAAAGTTGACCTGGGGCAACGTGCAAACGGGCGCCCTATGCCGCGCATCGATATTGTGGACATGGCAAAAGAATTTTCGGCGGGGCATCGTTCGATGTTCTCCCGTCCGCTTATCGGCGAGCTGCGCGAAACGCTTGAGTGCGGTCAAAAAGCGGTTCTTATGCTCAATCAACGTGGCTTCGCGAAATTCCTGCTCTGCCGCGATTGCGGCTTTGTGCCCACCTGCGATTCGTGCTCAACATCGCTGACGTATCACGAAGAAGGCGGAAGCTGCATTTGCCATCATTGCGGGCACAGCGAGCCTGCGCCGGCGGTGTGTCCCCAATGTGGAAGCCCGTACCTGAAGAAATTTGGCGCGGGTACACAGCGCGTTGAGTCGGAGCTTAAGGCGCTTATTGCGGGTTTCGGGGAAGAATTTGCCGATGTTGCCGTGGTTCGCATGGATGCCGACACCACGAAAACGAAAGGCGCGCACCAAAAGTTGCTTGAGAGCTTTGTACAAGCGCCCCGCGCGGTGCTGCTGGGCACGCAGATGATCGCGAAGGGTCTGGATTTCAATGATGTGACGCTCGTGGGCGTCATCAACGCCGATACCACGTTGCATCTTCCTGATTTTCGCGCCTCGGAGCGCACGTTTGACCTGATAGAGCAAGTGGCAGGTCGTGCGGGGCGTGCGGAACTTCCCGGTCGCGTAATCGTCCAGACCTACGATGCAACCACGCCCGCCATTCGCGCGGCGGCGCATTACAGCCGCGAGCTTTTGCTGGAAGACGAGCTGCCTAAGCGCGAGCTTTTAGGGTATCCGCCTTTTGTGCGCATGGCGAACATTCTGGTCTGGGGCCAAAATGAAGCGCAGGTAAGGGAAGAGGCGCAGCGCCTTTCCGATCAGATTCAAGCGGCAATCGGACTGTTCAGTCAAGAGGACGTATCGGTTCTTCCTGCTACGCCGTGCGTGTTGGCAAAGCTGAAGAAGATGCATCGCTGGCATATCGTGGTGTCGTGCGCGCCTGATTTCGACCTGCCTGCGCTGCTTGAGCCGTTCTTCCGTGCCCGAAAACCAAGCGAATGTGTTCGCGTCTCTATTGACATTGATCCCCAAAGTTTACTATAATGCATAGTTCGTATAACTGTGCCTTGATACAGGCTTGAATGCGTGTGCCATTTTCACGGCGAAAGGAAGCTAACGTGCCACGAGTCTCTAAGAAATCAGAAAACCACAATAAGGAAATCGAAGCAGAGCAGGCAGTACAACAGAATTCAGATGCTCTGACCGACGACGATGCGGTAGCTGAATCGGCTGCCGATTTTATGCCGGTTGACGACGATATCCTTGCCGTGGAATCGGAATCTGAGAAAAACGATGGCCCCCAGCCCGGCGAGGAAACCGACGATGAGCTGCTTGAAGGCATTCCCGAGGAAGAGCTGAAAGCGGTTTCCGACGTTGCGCTTCCTAAGGTGAGCAATCGTACGCGTCACGTGGCGAAAGCGCGCAACCATCGCAGTGGCGATGGTGGCGTGACCATGCTCACGGGCGACCCTGTCCGCATGTATTTGAAGGAAATCGGCCGCGTTCAGCTGCTTACCGGTCCGCAGGAAATCGACCTTGCTATGAAGATCGAGGCAGGCGTGGAAGCCGCTGCGCAACTTGATGCCGCTGAAGAGCAGGGCGCAGAGCTTGATCGTCGCGAGAAGCGTCGCCTGTCCCGTATCGAAGCGGTGGGTATTGATGCAAAACAGCAGCTCATTGAGGCAAACTTGCGTCTTGTTGTTTCTATTGCAAAGCGCTATGTGGGCCGCGGCATGCTGTTTTTGGACCTTATCCAGGAAGGCAATTTGGGCTTGATTCGCGCTGTTGAGAAATTCGATTACAAGAAGGGCTTCAAGTTCTCCACGTATGCTACGTGGTGGATTCGCCAGGCCATCACGCGCGCCATTGCCGATCAGGCACGCACCATCCGTATTCCCGTGCACATGGTTGAGACCATCAACAAGCTTGTTCGCGTGCAGCGCCAGCTTTTGCAGGAGCTGGGCCACGAGCCTTCCGCGGAAGAAATTGCCGAGCGCATGGATATGACGCCCGAGCGCGTTTTGGAGATTCAGAAAATCTCGCAAGAACCTGTTTCGCTGGAAACGCCTATTGGCGAAGAAGAAGATAGCCAGTTGGGCGACTTCATTGAAGACGATGCCGCTGTTGCGCCGCCCGATGCTGCAAGCTACGTGTTGATGCGCGAAAAGCTCAACGAAGTGCTTGATGAGCTGGCCGATCGCGAGCGCAAGGTCATCAGCCTTCGTTTCGGTTTGGAAGACGGTCACCCGCA
This sequence comes from uncultured Eggerthellaceae bacterium, assembly GCA_934631995.1. Taxonomy (GTDB): domain Bacteria; phylum Actinomycetota; class Coriobacteriia; order Coriobacteriales; family Eggerthellaceae; genus CAKUOV01. Next base: position 1,931 of record CAKTYF010000030.1, on the reverse strand, counting down.
TACGCTTGAAGAAGTGGGCCGCGAGTTCGGCGTTACACGCGAGCGCATTCGCCAGATTGAAAGCAAGACGCTTGCGAAACTTCGCCATCCGTCTCGTTCGAGTTCGCTCAAGGGCTTTTTGGAGGAATAATCGGTGGAAGAAAGCATTGCGCTTGATACCCCGCAGTTTACGATTGGCGTCCCTTCCTTGGATGGGGGCGCCAATCTCTCTATTGCGGTGCATGAAAAGAATAGCGACCAGTTTGCCGCGCGCTTGCGTAAGATGTTCAAGCTGCGCCGGAAATGGGCGAAAAAGGCGGGCGTGAACTGCTATCGCGTCTACGATGCCGATTTACCCGATTACGCCGCTGCAATCGATATCTACGAATGCACGGATGCGCTTGATGATTCCACGCGTGACTTTGCAGAGCCGGGCGAGCGATTCCTCTATATTGCGGAATACCAAGCACCTTCCTCGATTGACCCGCAGCGTGCGGCGCGCCGGCTTGCCGATATTCTGGCCATTGCTCCTGCGGTGTGCGATGTGCTGCCCGAAGACGTTTTCTGCAAGCAGCGTAAGCGCGAGAAGGGCGGCGCGCAGTACTCTGAGAACTACGATTCGTTCACGTTTTGCACGCGTGAAGCCGGTATGCGCCTTGAAATCGATTTAGGCGCCTACCTTGATACCGGGTTGTTCCTTGATCATCGCGATACACGCTTCATGGTGTGCGAAATGTGTGCGGGCAAACGTTTCCTGAACTTATTCGCGTATACGGGCTCGTGCACGGTGCAGGCAGCTGCGGGCGGCGCGGTTTCTACAACAACGGTAGACCTTTCTCAGACATATTTAGACTGGGCGCGCCGGAATATGGCGCTGAATGGCTTTACGGGCTCGCAGCACGTTTTTGAGCGTTCTGATACGCTTTCGTGGCTACGCAACGCGCTGCAAAAGAAGCTTGTTTTCGATGTGGCGTTTGTTGATCCACCCACGTTTTCCAATTCCAAAGCCATGAAGGGAACATGGGACGTGCAGCGCGACCACGTAGAACTGCTGCATTTAGTGTCCGACGTTTTGGCGCCCGACGGCACGATTGTGTTTTCGTGCAATTTGCGCAATTTCAAGATCAACGAAGAAGCGCTTTCTGGTTTTGGCTTGATTGTGGAAGATATTTCGGCGCGCACGATTCCTGTCGATTTTGAACGCAATGCGAAGATTCATAAATGCTACCTTATCCGGAAAGTGTAAGTTACAGCGCGGGGAAGGCGCTTGCAGCTATCGTTCTCCCGTGAGTCGGAATCGGCGATTTCTGCAGTGTGGGGAAGGCGCGTTTAAGGGGTCGTTCGATTAGTTCGAAAAAAGTTGAAATTACCCCTTGCGCTGAATTTTGCTTCCTGTATAATATCCACTTGCGCGATACGAAAGCGCGGTTGATTCCTCGGTAGCTCAATTGGCAGAGCATCCGGCTGTTAACCGGAGGGTTGTAGGTTCGAGTCCTACCCGAGGAGCCATTTTTAACTGTGAAAGCCGTTCCCCTGAACGGCTTTTTTCATAAGATGCTTCTTTTTTGGGCCCGTAGCTCAACGGTGGAGCAGGGGACTCATAATCCTTTGGTTGTCGGTTCGAATCCGGCCGGGCCCACCACCGATAACCCCAACCTTAAACATTTCAATCTACAATTGTCGTCCTGTCACGCAAAAAGCGGAGCTTTTTGCGTACGTGAATGACGGGTCATGCTTTATCCAGCTGCGGTTGGTGCTCGCTGGCACTACGCTCGTCTGAACAAAACCCTTCGTTGTATTCAAGACGTTCATTTGAGTCTTTTCATGCGCAAGGTGGATTACAATTGCTCTGCAAAGTATTTACGAGAAAGAAGCGTTCATGACCCCAGCAGAGCAAAAGCGTGCCGCCAAGCAATTTGTGGCCAGGTGGAAATCTCTTCCCTGTGTGGAGG
>CAKTYF010000029.1 GCA_934631995.1 uncultured Eggerthellaceae bacterium | reverse complement strand
GCACAAGGCTCTGAACCGTGGTACGTATGTTGCTGCTCTTATTGAGATCTGCATCATTTTCATCATGTTCTTCATCTGGAACGGCCAGTCTACCGAAGCTCAGCCGCTGTTCCTGTTCGGTTCTGTCATCTGCGGTCTGGTTGCCGGTCTTGCTATTGGCAAGATCACCGAGTACTTCTGCTCCGATAAGTACAAGCCTGTTCACAAAATCGCTGAGTCTGCCGAGACGGGCGCTGCAACCGTTATCATCGAGGGCTTGGGCACCGGTATGATGTCCACCATCGCTCCTATCGTGTTGCTGGCTTTCGCTATCATCGGTGCTTTCACGTTCGGCAATATGGCATTCCCCAACGCTACGGGTACGGGCATTGCTGTTGGCCTGTACGGCGTTGGTCTGGCTGCTACCGGTATGCTGTCCAACACTGCCATCACCATTGGCGTTGACGCATACGGCCCCGTTGCCGACAACGCGGGTGGCATTGCTGAAATGGCTGGTCTGCCCGAGGAAATCCGCGATCGTACCGACTCTTTGGACGCTGTTGGCAACACCACTGCTGCTATTGCGAAGGGCTTCGCCATCAGCTCTGCTGGTTTGGCTGCAATCTCTTTGTTCGTGTCCTATCAGGCAACCATGAGCCACATGCTCCCTGATTTCAGCCTGACGCTGACGAACCCCATCATCGTTGCCGGTATCTTTATTGGCGCTATGATGCCGTTTATGTTCGCTGCTTTGACTATGGGCGCTGTTTCCCGTGCCGCCCATGCCATGGTCGAGGAAGTTCGTCGCCAGTTCCGCGAGATTCCCGGCATCATGGAGTACGAGAACGAGCCCGAGTACGATAAGTGCGTTGGTATTTCCACCACGTCTGCTCTGCATGAAATGATGCTTCCGGGCATTTTGGCCGTTGTTGTGCCTATCGTTATCGGCTGCTTCAACCCCGAAATGCTGGGTGGATTCTTGGCTGGCGCTGTTGCAACCGGTATGCTTTTGGCTATATTCATGTCCAACGCCGGTGGCGCTTGGGACAATGCCAAGAAATACATTGAACAGGGTAACCATGGCGGCAAGGGCTCCGAGGCTCACAAGGCTGCTGTTGTTGGCGATACCGTTGGCGACCCGTTCAAGGATACGTCCGGTCCTTCCATGAACATTCTGATCAATCTGATGACTATCATCGCGTTGACGTTCAGCCCGCTGTTCATTGCGGTTCAGAACTTGCTGTAATTGCGATTTAGCAATAGAGTGGCATTCAGAAGATGCGCCGGCTTCGTGCTGGCGCATTTTTTATGCCTTGAGCATGGCCTGTTCGCGCGTGCTTTCGCAACGCGCGAAACGTTGTGAGCGTATCGGTTCAGAGAAACGAGTATACTTACAGGAAAGAAATTCCCCTGAAAGGACAAGGCTATGGCAAGCAAACTGCATTTGGAGAATCTTCCGCGTACGTTGGAGCTTATATATCGCGATGATAATGCCTCTTTGCGTTTCATTGACCAGCGTCTTTTGCCGGGTGAGCTGAAAGTTTCCGAGACAACGCAGTGGCGCGAAGTTATTGATGCCATCAAGACGCTTGCCGTGCGCGGCGCTCCTGCCATTGGCATTGCTGGTGCTGCCGCCGTGGCGCTTTGGCTTGAAAACGATGCCGTGGTGGTTGATGAAGATGATTTCACGCAGGCGCTCGATATTGTTGCGCGCGAAGTGACCGATGCGCGACCGACTGCGGTCAACCTTACGTGGGCGGTTGATAAAACAGTCGCCTATATCCATGAGCAGCTTGATGGTGGCGCTCCGCTTGAAGAAATGGGATTGAATGCGTGCACGTACGTACAGCAATTGACGGCAGATGACGAGCGCATCAATCGCGCCATCGGCGAAAACGGTGTTTCGCTTATCCCCGATAACGCCTGCATTCTTACGCACTGCAATGCGGGAAGCCTTGCCACAGCGTTTTACGGAACGGCACTTGGCATTATTTATGCCGCCGCAGAGCAGGGTAAAGTGCAAAAAGTGTTTGCCGACGAAACGCGTCCGGTGGGCCAGGGTGCGCGCCTGACGGTGTGGGAATTAGCGCAGGCGGGCGTGGATGTAACGTTGAACTGCGATAACATGGCGGCAGCACTCATGGCGCAAGGCAAGATCGACTGCGTGATTGTGGGTGCCGATCGTATTGCGCGCAATGGCGATACGGCAAATAAGATCGGCACGTATGGACTTGCCGTTTTGGCGCATTATCACAAGATTCCGTTCTATGTTGCGGCTCCTTTGTCCACGTTTGATTTCTCCCTTGAAACAGGTGCGGAAATTCCCATTGAGCAGCGTGATGCTGCCGAAGTTCTTCCGCAACCCATCGAAGGCGTAGAGGTTTATAATCCAGCATTCGATGTGACGCCAGGCAAACTCGTTGCGGCATTTATCACGGAACAGGGTGTTTACCAGGTAAAAGATCTTGTAAAGCTTGCGCGTTCGTAGTCGAAAAGGCGCGCTGTCCATAATGAAACGGTACGACTGAAGCGCAATACGTCGTTCAATGCGCAGCATCACAACAGAAGAAAGGAAGCGGTATCCGTGGAAGTGATAACGGGAGATGCGTATTCAGAAGAACGCAGCGGTTTTCTTTCGCCCGAGGCTGTTCCGTTGATGCCGTCGCGCGATTCTGCTTATGCGTTTCATGCCGACTTGCTGCGCAATCCCTTCCAGAAAGATCGCGATAAAATTCTGCATTCGAAAAGTTTTCGGCGTCTGTCACACAAGACGCAAGTGTTCTTGGCGGTTGAAGGCGACCATTTCCGCACGCGCCTTACGCACACGCTTGAAGTTGCGCAGATTGCTCGTACGATTGCCCGTGGATTGGGGCTCAACGAGGATTTGACGGAAGCCATTGCGCTTGGCCACGATTTAGGTCATACGCCGTTTGGTCATGCGGGCGAAGAGGCTCTGCGCCATTGCATTGCCGGCACGTTGCGCATTGATCCCGCAACAGAGCAGGTCAACGACTTGTACCGTCATAATGAGCAGAGCGTGCGTGTGGTGGAGGTCATTGAGAACGGCGGCAAAGGTTTATCGCTTACGCCGGAAACGCGCAACGGTATTTTGTGCCATACGGGCGAGAAGCCTGCAAACACGCTCGAGGGGCGCATTGTGGCAACGGCCGATCGCATTGCATATGTGAATCACGACATTGACGATGCGATTCGTGCGGGATTTCTTTCCGAGAACATGCTGCCGGATTCTACGAAACGCGTTTTGGGTACGAATCACGCTCAACGTATTGAAACGCTTGTGGAGAATATGGTTATTACAAGCGCTCAATCAGGGGATATTGGATTGAGCGAGCAGGTGAGTGCAGCAATGAGCGAGCTCCGGGCGTTTCTGTTCCGTTGCGTTTATCAATCTGATGAAGTGAATCGCGAGGTTGATAAAGCGCGTCGCCTTATGAAGTGTCTCTATGGTTACTATTTGCAGCATCCGCAAGACATCCCTGCAGAGTACTGCGCTATTTCGCAGGGAAACGACATCCGCGCGGTTGTTGATTATCTTTCCGGCATGACAGATCGCTATGCCATTTCTTGTTTCGAGGAGCTTTTCACGCCCCGCTCTTTGGGCTGATGTTAAAAAGTGACGGGGTCTTTTTAACATTTGGGATTAACTGGGCTTGGAGCTGGACTTCACGGATACAAATCAGGATGAAGAATTGTGCGAATTTGCGTACAGCCAGGCGTTCCGGCATGCTCTGTCCGTTTGTGTTAAAAACCTACCGCCGCTTTTTGAAGGGTGAAAATAATTCGCAAAGCGTCTATAATGCCAATTCGTGTCTAAATCGCTCTACATAAAACAAGCATTCGAAGCAGCGTTGCCTATCATGTTGGGTTACGTTGCCATTGGTGTGCCGTGCGGTATCTTGAATGCATCAATCGGTCTGAACGTTCTGCAAGTTTTCTTGCTTTCGCTGTTGTTTTATTCGGGTGCTGGGCAGTTCATGCTTCCGAATATGTACCTTGCCGGTGCGCCGCTGGCATCCATCATTGCAAGCATTTCTTTGGTGAACTCGCGTCAGATGCTGTATTCGGCATCGTTTGCGCCGTTTTGCGATAAAGAACGGAAACGGTTGACATTTCTGTTCGGCGCAACCGTTACCGACGAATCGTTTGGCGTGAATACCGAAAAGTTCGAAGAAGGCAATTGGTCGGTTAAGCACGCACTTTGGGTGAACATCTTTTCCTGTGCGTCGTGGACGGTTTCGAATTCTTTGGGCGTGATCATCGGCGGTCTGATCAACATTCCTTTGGCGGTAGCGTCGTTTGCTATGACGTCCATTTTCGTCTGCCTTATGTGTTCCCAGAAGATATGCATTGAAAACATTGTCGCTATTATTTTTGCCATAGCTGGCGTGTATGTATGCAAATGCGTTGGCCTTACGGGTCCGGCAATTCTTCTGGGTGCAATTATTGGTGTGGCTGCGGCGTTTGCAACAAGCATCTTGAAGGAAAAAGCTGCCGATAAAACCGCGAATGATTCAACTATCACCGGTTCGGTCAACGCTCAGTCCGCTAAAGCGCCCTCGAATCAGGACACGTCCTTGAGCAGCACTCTTTCTGCGCCCGTTTGCTCAAGTGAGATGGGTAAATAACATGCAAATGGGTTTTGACGAATTTATTATTGTCTTCGCATGTTGTTTTGTGACCATGCTCATATGTCGTTGTGCGCCGTTGATGATGCTGAAAGGCAGAAGGCTCCCCGAGAAAGTTGAGCGCGCGCTGGGATTTATTCCTCCCGCCGCTTTTGCTGCGTTGGTTGCAAACGATCTTTTGAATCCGGGTATGTTTAATGCGGGTGTGTGGCCCGCGATTGCGCCGATTCTTGCCGCGCTTGTTGTTGTGGTGGTTGCTCGTTTGACGAAATCTCTTTTGTGGTGCGCTCTTGCTGGCTGTGCCGCATACGCATTCTTGCTTTACGCGTTGTGATAAAAAATTTTATCTTCCATATACCCCCAGGGGGTATATAATGCTCATTGAAAAATAAACAAAATCCAGTGATGCTTGTGTTTCAAAGGATGCTGGAATCTTGTGAGCACGCAGAAGGGAAGAGCCTTATGGAAGAGTGTTGTTGCAAAAAGAAGAACACGCCGCGCGATGAGCGGATGATAATCGACATCCAAAAACGTCTCAATCGAGCGATTGGCCAGGTCAATGGCGTGAAAAGCATGATCGACGAGAATCGTTATTGTGGCGATGTGCTGGTACAGCTTGCTGCGGCGGAAAGCGCGCTGCATAAAGTGAGCGAAATCGTGCTGAAAAACCACTTGGAAACATGCGTGGTGGAGCAAATCCAGCAGGGCAACACCGAGATAATCGACGAAGCAATGCAGCTCATCAAGAAGTTCGGGGGCCGTTAAATGAAGTGCACGTTTGATATCACGGGCATGACGTGCTCGGCGTGCCAAGCACGTGTTGAGCAAGCAGCGGCAAGCGTTTCAGGTGTTGAAAGCGCTGTGGTAAATCTGCTGAAGAATACGCTTGACATCGAGTGCGAAGACTCTACCGAAGTAACGGCATCGGTGGTTGCTGCAATCGAAAAAGCGGGCTACGGTGCTTTTCCGCGTTTGGCGCAAGGCAGTGCGGCGGCTTCAAGTGCAAGCTCTTCTACCGCAAGCGCAAGCAAGCAAAATGTAGCGGCGCAAGAAGCGGCGCGGGTGAAGTTTCGCCTTATTGTGAGCTTCTGTTTTACCGTTCCGTTGTTCTATTTGAGCATGGGGCATATGTTTGGTTGGCCTTTGCCTGCCTGTTTTTTGGGCGATCAGAACTTGATGGTGTTTGCGCTCACGCAATTCTTGTTGCTTCTGCCCGTTATCTTTGTCAATTTCAAGTTTTTCCGCGTTGGCTTCAAAACGCTTGCGCACAAAGCGCCCACCATGGATACGCTTATCGCGCTTGGTTCGGGTGCTTCCACACTGTATGGCATTGCAGCGCTTTATCGTATGGCGGCGGCGCTGGGTGCAGGCGATACAATGGCTGCACACCACGCATCGATGGATTTGTACTTTGAATCAGCCGCGATGATTTTGACTCTTATTACGTTGGGAAAGTTCTTTGAGGCGCGCGCGAAGGGAAAAACGACCGATGCCATTACGTCGCTCATGGATCTTGCGCCTAAAACAGCGCTTCTTGTTGCCGATGATGGTACGGAATCGGAGATTCCGATTGAAAACGTGCAGGTGGGAGACGTGCTTGCGGTAAAGGCGGGCCAAGCGGTGCCCGTTGATGGCGTGGTGGTCTCAGGCAACGGAACAGTAGATGAGAGCGCTATCACGGGCGAAAGCGTGCCAGTCGAGAAGCTGCCGGGCAATATTGTTACCGGTGCCACGGTGAACACGGCAGGGTATTTCACCATGCAGGCGAAACACGTGGGTGCCGATACCGCGCTGGCGCAAATCATTGCTCTTGTTGATGAAGCGACCAGCACGAAAGCGCCTATCCAGCGCATTGCCGATAAGATCAGCGGGGTTTTCGTTCCCATTGTTGTGGCGCTTGCCGTGATTGTTTTGGTGGTGTGGCTGGTTATCGGCGGTTCTGTATCTGAAGCGGTGAATCATGCTATTAGCGTTTTGGTCATCAGCTGTCCGTGCGCCTTGGGTTTGGCTACTCCGACTGCCATTATGGTGGGAACGGGGCGTGGCGCGAAAAACGGCATCTTGATCAAGAGTGCTGAATCGCTGGAAACAGCGCACGATGTTCAGACGGTTATCTTCGATAAAACAGGAACCATTACCACCGGCGTTCCAGAAGTGACCGATGTGCTGTGCGCTGAAGGCGTGGAACGCGAAGAGCTGTTGCAACTTGTTGCATCCGTTGAAGCGAAAAGCGAGCATCCCTTGGCACAAGCGCTTTGTCGCTATGCCGCTGAACAGGGAATATCTGCAATGGCTGTCCAGCAATTCACTCAGATTCCCGGCGGCGGCTTGCGTGCTCGCTTGGCGGGGGAAGATGTGCTGGCGGGAAATGAGCGCCTGATGAACGAGCAGGGCATTGATTTGGGCGCGCTTGCGGATAAAGGAGATGCGTTGTCCCAGGCAGGAAAAACGTCGCTCTATTTCGCGTATGCGGGTTCGCTTGCGGGCGTTATCGCATTGGCGGATGCCGTGAAGCCGGAAAGTGCTGCAGCCATTGCCGCCTTGAAGCAGCAAGGCGTTCGCACTATGATGCTCACAGGAGATAACGTTGCCACGGCAAACGCTATCGCGCAACTTGTGGGCGTGGATAACGTGGTGGCTGGCGTATTGCCGCAGGAAAAAGAAGCGTACGTTCGCCGCGCCGACAAGCAAGGAAAAGTTGCCATGGTGGGCGATGGTGTGAACGATGCGCCGGCTCTTGCCCGCGCCGATGTGGGAATCGCCATTGGCGCGGGAACCGATATCGCCATTGAAAGCGCCGATATCGTGCTTATGAACAGCAGTTTGACCGATGTAGTCAACGCGTTCGACCTGAGCCGTGCCACCTTGCGCAACATCAAGCAAAACTTGTTCTGGGCGCTTTTCTATAATGTGATTTGCATTCCCGTTGCCGCGGGCGTTCTTGTGCCGCTAGGGATTACGCTTAATCCCATGATTGCCGCTGCGGCCATGAGCTGCTCGAGCATCTGTGTAGTAAGCAATGCGCTGCGCCTGCGTAACTGGAAGCCAGATAAATCGCATAAATAAACTGCATAAATAAAAGCCATGGGAATAAACGAAAGGGAAAGGAAACAATATGGCTCTATTCAAAGAATCAAATACAACGGTACTTCATGTGGGTGGCATGCATTGCCCGAAATGCGTTGCGCGTGTGAAAGATGCGCTTGAAGCGGTTGATGGCGTGACGTCGGCCGATGTGAATCTTAAGGAAGAGCGTGCAACGGTTGAGGGATGTGCGAATACCGATCAACTTATTGCTGCTGTTCAGGCGATTGATTTTACCGCTGAGCTTGCGTAGTGCTCGGTAAAGGATGGTTTGCGGGCGCCATCTGCTTCCAAATACGAGCACGCATGCGGAAAAGTGCTTTTCGCCGAACGCGCTCCCGATCGCCTTCCGCTTCCGCAAACTTTTCGCAGATTGCGCTTGCTTGCGTAACAGGGGCGGGAATACGCGTATAATAGAGCAAGCCCTTTAAAAGCGGTACCGAGAGACCGACAAGGCTCATACTACCATTGTGTTTATAAGGGTCTTCGCGCAAAACGCGCGGGGACCCTTTTTTGTAAACGGAAAGGAGCGTGGTATGGAAAACGGAGACGTGAAAAGCGTATGCATGGACGCCGATGACGTTGAGCGCGCCCTAACGCGCATCGCCCATCAGATTTTAGAGGCGAACAAAGGCTGCAGAGACTTAGCGCTGGTGGGCATTGTGACGCGCGGTGATGTGCTGGCGCGCCGCTTGGCGGAAAAGATTCACCAGATAGAAGGGGTGGAAGTTCCTTTAGGGGCGCTTGACATCAGCTTCTATCGCGATGACTTCAGCATTTATATTGCGCCGCAGGTTTTGGGCAGCAACATTCCGTTTGAGCTCGATGGCAAAAGAGTCGTGCTGGTGGATGACGTGCTTTTTACGGGTCGCACCATTCGCGCCGCGCTTGATGCTCTGATGGATTTCGGGCGTCCTGCCGCTGTTCAGCTGGCCGTTTTGGTTGACCGTGGTCATCGCGAGCTTCCCATTCGCGCCGATTACGTGGGCAAAAACGTTCCTTCTTCGCGTTCCGAGAACGTGCGCCTTTACCTGGAAGAGACCGATGGTCGCACTTGCGTTGAGATTTCCGAACTTGACCAGGGGAAACGTGCTCATAGTCATCCCGTTTCAGCGGAGAAGGGAGCCGAATAATCATGGCATTCAACCATAAGAATCTCATTGATATCACGGAGTATTCCGCCGAGGATATTATGACCATCCTGCGTACGGCGCAAAGCTTCAAGACGGTCAACGAGCGTCGTGTGAAGAAGGTGCCCACGCTCAAGGGATATACGGTTGTGAATATGTTCAACGAGCCGTCTACGCGCACCAGAAGCTCGTTCGAGCTGGCTGAAAAGCGCCTGAGCTGCGACACCATGGCGTTTGGCGGCACGTCAACGTCCACGGTAAAAGGCGAAAGCCTGGTGGATACCGTGAAAACGTTGTGCTCCTACAAGATTGACTGCATTGTCGTGCGCGACAAACATGCTGGCGCGCCGTATAAGATTGCGCAAACATCGGGCCTTCCCGTAATTGACGCGGGCGACGGCAAGCACCAGCACCCCACGCAAGCGCTGCTGGACCTGTACTCCATTTGGGAGCGCAAAGGGTCATTCGAAGGCTTGCACGTGGGCATTGTGGGCGATATCAACCATTCGCGCGTGTGCGGATCGCTCATTCCTGCGCTGAAAATCATGGGAGCCACCGTTACGGTTATCGCTCCTGCAACGCTTTTGCCCGCGTGCCCTGAAATCCTCGGCGTCGACCATGTAACGGCGAATATCGAGGAAGCATTGCCCGAGCTTGATGTGGTGTATATGCTGCGCATTCAGATGGAACGTATTGAAGACGCACCGTTTCCTAGCTTGCGCGAATACAGCTTGCTGTACGGTTTGAATAAAGAACGCGAACGCTTCATGAAGAAGGATGCTATCATCTGCCACCCCGGTCCTATCAATCGCGGCATTGAGCTTGATAGCTATATGGCCGACCATCCTGAGCGTTCGGTTATTCTTGATCAGGTATATGCTGGCATTTTAACGCGCATGGCGGTTTTGTATTTGCTGTTGGGAGGCAACGATGGCTCTGATTCTTAAAGGCGTGCGGGCGGTTGACCCGCAAGTAGACCTTGATAGCGTTTGCGATGTGCTCATCGAAGACGGAAAGATTGCCCAGATTGGTGAAAACCTTTCCGTGCAGGGCGCCGAAGTGCGCGACATGACGGGGAAGGTTCTGGTTCCGGGCTTGGTAGATATCCATGTGCATCTGCGCGAACCGGGCTACGAGTTCAAAGAAGACATCCATTCCGGTACGCGTGCTGCGGCGCACGGCGGTTTTACGGCAGTCTGTGCCATGCCGAACACGCTTCCGGTAACCGATACGGCTTTGGCGGTGGAGTACACAAAGGCGCGCGCGAAGGAAGTAGGCGCTTGCCGCGTGTATATTTCCGGTGCATGCACGAAGGGCCTCAAGGGCGAAAGCTTGGCGGAAATGGGCGATATGGCTGCCCATGGCGCCGTTGCGTTCACCGATGACGGCCGTGGCGTTCAAGGTGCCGGCATGATGCGCCGTGTTATGGACTACGCTGCGCAGTTCAACCGCGTTGTCATGAGCCACTGCCAAGATGAAGACCTGGTAGGAACGGGGCAAGTGAATGAAGGCGTTGTTTCTACGCGTTTGGGCGTTGCCGGCTGGCCCGCAGAAGGCGAAGAGCTGCAGATTCAGCGCGACATTGCGCTGAGCCGTTTGACGGGCTGCCCGCTTCATATTCAGCATATCTCAACGGAGCGCGGTTTGAATGCAGTTCGTGCCGCAAAGGCGGAAGGTCTGAAGGTAACGTGCGAAGCAACGCCGCATCATTTGTTCCTTAACGAAGACATGATTGGCGTTGATTACAATACGAACTTCAAGGTTAACCCGCCGCTGCGCACGAAAAACGATTGCAAAGCGCTTATTGAGGGCGTGGCTGATGGCTCCGTTGACGTTATTGTTACCGATCATGCACCTCATGCTGCCTACGAAAAAGATCGCGAGTTCGAGCTGGCGCCGTTTGGCATGACGGGCATTGAAACATCGGTTGGCCTTATCCTGACGAATCTGGTAAATCCCGGTGTCATTACCTGGCAGCGCATGGTTGAGCTCATGGCTGTTGCGCCGCGTGAAATTCTGCGTGTAGAGCCAATCACGCTGGCAGCCGGAAGCGTTGCTGATGTGACGATTATCGATCCGAATTTGGCATGGACGGTTACCGAGCAGGATTTCCAGTCTAAGGCAACGAATAGCGCGTTTATCGGGACAAACTTGGTTGGACGTGCAACGGATGTGTATGTTGGCGGTCAGCCCACGATGATTGATTGCACGGTGGTTGCATAACACGAGCCGGATGCCGCGCTGCAAGGAGAAGGCGGCGCGCTGTTTCTGCACGGTGCTTATTCGCTGCTGAGCAGCACGAAAAGGAGGAATACATGACTCTGATAGATGAGAAGGCGATAGTCCTTCGCAACGACAACGTAGGGCCACGCCTCTACATCATGGAGCTGGAAAGCCCCCAAGTGGCTCCGCTTGTATTGCCGGGGCAGTTTGTGCATATGAAGCTCAATGGCTTCGGCGAACATATTTTGCGTCGTCCTTTCTCTATTCTTGATACCGACCCCGAAGCGGGCCGCATGACCATCTTGTACCAGGTGGTAGGCGAAGGAACGCAATTCATGACTTCGGCTGCTCCGGGTCATGAGTTCGATGTCATTGGCTCTATCGGCCGTGGCTGGGATGTTCCCGAAGCGGGTAAACGCGTTTTGATTGTAGGTGGCGGTGTGGGCGCAGCTCCGCTGCTTATGTTATCCAAGCAGGCGAAAGCCGCAGGTGCTACGGTGGATGTTGTCATCGGCGCTGCTACGAAAGACGCGCTGGTCACGTATGATTTGTACAAGCACGTTCACGGCGACGCGTTGCGCTGCGCAACCGACGATGGCACATTTGGTTGTGCTGGCTTCTGCACGGGTCCTGTGGAAGAGCTGCTTGCTAAAAATGCGTACGACATGGTGTATGTCTGCGGACCGGAGCCGCTTATGCGCATCATTGCGCAAACGGCAGCGCGTGCCGGCGTTGCGTGCCAGGTGTCCATGGAAAAGCGTATGGCGTGCGGTGTAGGCGCTTGCCTGTCGTGCATCGTGGAGACGGTTGATGGCCGCAAGCGCGCCTGCGTTGACGGTCCGATTTTCGAAGCAGAGAAGGTGGTTTGGTAATGGCAGTGAATACCCAGGTCAACCTTGGTGGCCTTATCATGCGCAACCCTGTGACGGTTGCGTCGGGCACGTTTGCTGCGGGACGCGAATACGCCGACTTCGTGGATCTTTCGCGCTTGGGCGCTGTTACCACTAAGGGCGTTTCCTTGAACGGTTGGGCGGGAAACGATGCCGTGCGTATTGCGGAAACTCCCAGCGGTATGCTGAATTCCATTGGCTTGCAGAACCCCGGTGTCAACCATTTGATCGAAGGCGATATTGCCTGGTTGGCAACGCAAGACGTTCCCTGCATCGTGAATGTGTCGGGTCACTCCGTAGGTGAATACCAAGCCGTTGTGGAGCGTCTGGAAGATTGCCCCCACGTACATGCCTACGAGATCAACATCAGCTGTCCCAATGTTGATGCGGGTGGCATGACATTCGGTTGCGTGCCGGAGAAAGCCTCCGAAGTGATTCGCGCCTGCCGTAACGCCACGAAGCGCCCCATGATCGTGAAGCTTACGCCGAACGTTACCGATATCACGGAGATTGCTAAAGTGGCGCAAGAAGAAGGCGCTGACGCAATTTCCCTAATCAATACCCTGTTGGGTATGGCAATTGACGCGAAACGCCGCAAGCCTGTTTTGGCTCGCGTGGTGGGCGGTCTTTCCGGCCCTGCGGTCAAGCCCGTTGCGCTGCGCATGGTGTGGCAGTGCCATCAGGCGGTTGACGTACCCATTTTGGGCATGGGCGGCGTGACAACGGGCATCGATGCCATTGAATTCATGCTTGCGGGCGCAACTGCCGTTGCGGTGGGCACGGCGAATTTCATGAATCCGCATGCTACTATCGATGTTGTTGAGGGTATTGAGGCGTACTGCGAAGAGCAGGGCGTTTCCAATGTGAACGAGCTTATTGGCGCGCTTGAGTGTTAGAAAGAGGTGCATCTTATGCAAAATTACAAGGAACTTGAACCGGCCGATCGCGTGATTATCGCGCTGGACATGGAGGCGCAAGAGGCGCTTGACTTGGCGCAAAAGCTTCAGGGCGAAGCCCGTTGGGTCAAAATTGGCATGACGCTGTTCTACAAGGAAGGCCCTGCATTCGTGCAGAAATTCAAGGACATGGGCTACAAGGTGTTCATCGACTTGAAGCTCTACGATATCCCGCATCAGGTGCAAGGTGCTATTGGCTCGCTTGTCTCCATCGGTGCCGATATGCTTACCATGCACGCTTCGGGCGGCGTTGAGATGATGAGCGCCGCTCAGAAGGCGGTAGAGCAAGCAGCGGGCAAGGGTGATGTTCCCATTACGTTGGGCGTTACTGTGCTGACCAGCATGGATGACGCAACGTTGGCAGAGATTGGCGTTAATCGCGCCGCTGCCGACCAGGTGAACTTGCTTGCGACTCTTACGAAGACAGCCGGTGTCTCTGGCGTTGTTTCTTCCCCCTGGGAAGCGGAGCAACTTCGTGCGCTGCTGGGAGATACTGCTGCTATTGTAACGCCGGGCATTCGCCCTGCTGGTGCAGATGCGGGAGATCAGAAGCGTATCGCAACCCCTTCCTTTGCCGTTGAGCATGGCGCATCGCATCTTGTTATTGGTCGTCCTATCACGAAAGCGGCCGATCCCGTGGAGGCGTTTCGCAGCATAATTCGCGAACTCGAGGGTATTTCGGCATAAATTTTGTCCGATTCTTGTTCATCCCATTATTTTTATTGTATGAGCTGGGTATTTCGTGTAATATCTAGATTTGCATTCTTGAGGCGACTTCACGGAACGTCTCGCAGAAGTAATAGGCGGGTTGAATTTTGCCCGTGAGATAATTTGAAAAAGGAGATTAGAATGGCAATTCCTCAGTTGACTCCCGAAGAGCGCGCACAGGCACTGGAAAAGGCTAAGCAGGCTCGCGCAAAGCGTGCAGAAATTCGTGAGCAGCTTAAGTCGGGCGCTCTTACCCTTGCGGAAGTCATCGCCATGAAAGATGATGAAATTGTTGGTCGCATGAAGGTTTCCACCCTTATCGAGACCCTTCCTGGCTACGGCAAGGCCAAGGCCGAGAAGATCATGACCGAGCTCAACATTGCTGATAGCCGCCGTCTTCGCGGTTTAGGCGAGCGTCAGCAGGCTGCGCTTCTGGAGCGTTTGGGCTAATCGTGCCTTCTAAGCTTTTTGTAATTTCAGGGCCATCGGGTGCCGGCAAAGGCACCTTGGTGGCTCGTCTTGCGCAGGAGCTTCCCTCTCTTTGGGTTTCGGTTTCCGCGACTACGCGTGCGCCTCGCGAAGGCGAAATTCCTGGTGTTTCGTATGTTTTCATGACGAAAGAGCAGTTTGAGCAGGGGATTTCGGAAGATGGCTTCTTGGAGTGGGCTAAGTATAACGATAATTACTACGGTACACCCCTTGCTCCCATTAAAGAGCATCTTGCCGCGGGCAACTCGGTCATTTTGGAGATTGAAGTTCAGGGCGCTTTTCAAGTGAAACAGCTTTTCCCTGATGCGTGCTTAGTCTTTATCGAGCCGCCGAGTATGGAAGAGTTGCGTCGTCGTCTTTCTGGTCGCGGTACTGAATCTGCTGAAGTAATCGAAGCGCGTATGAATACGGCGGAAAAAGAGATGGAGCGTCGTTTCGAATACGATGTTCGTCTAGTCAACGATGATCTGGATGAAGCAACGAAAAAGCTTGTTGCTATCGTTCGGGATTAATGTATATGATTTTGGAGCAAATGTTATGAGCTTGATTGAACCTAAAATCGATGAGCTTTTGGAACGCGCGGATAACGATCGTTTTCTGCTGTGCACCGTTGCTGCGAAGCGTGCACGCGACATCAACGATATGATGCGCGGTCAGCGCGATCGCGCCGCCGCTCAGTCTTTGTCGGTGCAGGTCGCTCGCGCTGCAGATAAGAAGCCGCTTTCTTTGGCGTTCGCTGAAATTGCCGACGGCGATGTTTCTTACGACCCCGCCACTATCGACTTGAAGGCGAATTAAGCGTTATAGTAAGGATAAGGATGGCTGATTTTCAACGAATCTGTCTGGTCCACTATCACGAAATAGGCCTCAAAGGCAAAAATCGTGCATCTTTTGAGATGCGATTACTGAAAAATATTGAATCGTTGCTGCGGGATTATCCCGTGGTGACGATTCAGCGCATTTCTGGGCGTCTTTGTGTCTTTCTTCGCGAAGGGACCGATTTGGATCTGCACACGCGCATCGCGCACTTTATTGCGACTGTTCCCGGCGTGGCGCGTGTTTCTTTCGGCTTCAAGTGTCCACGAAGCATCGAGGATATGACTGCGGCGGGTATTGCTGCCATGAGCGAGTCAAGTAATTTTGCCAGCTTCAAAGTGGCAGCGCGCCGCAATCACACCGATTTTCCGGTGAACTCTATGGAAATGAACCGCATTATCGGCGGTGCTTTGAGTGACGCATTCCCGCAGGTCAAGGTTCAAATGGTGGAACCTGATCTGACGGTTGGCGTTGAGGTTGTGCAGGCCTCTTCGTATGTATATGCGCACAGCATTCGTGGTATTGGCGGTTTGCCCGTTGGCAGCTCGGGGCGCTTGATGTGCCTGATGTCGTCGGGAATCGATTCACCGGTAGCGCTTTGGCGTATGGCGCGCCGCGGCGCTGTTTGCATGGGCATTCACTTTTCGGGACGCCCGCAGACATCGGATACCAGCGAGTATTTGGTGGACGATATTGCGCATGTTCTTGAGAAAACAGGCTGCATTGCGCGCGTTTACGTGGTGCCGTTCGGTGATTACCAGCGTGAGATTTCGCTCAAGGTGCCGCCACGCCTACGTATTATCATGTACCGCCGCCTTATGTTCAAAATCGCTGAACAGCTTGCGCGTAAAGTGCATGCTGGCGCGCTGGTAACAGGCGAGAGCTTGGGCCAAGTTGCTTCCCAAACACTCGAGAACATTCGCGCAACCGATGCTGCCGTTGAGATGCCGGTTTTCAGGCCGCTTATCGGCACCGATAAGATTGAGATTATCGATGAGGCGCAGAAACTCGGTACATTCGAGATCTCGTCACAGGATGCACCGGATTGCTGCACGCTCTTTATGCCGCGCAGCCCCGAGACGCATGCGAAACTTGAGGACGTTTTAGAGGCTGAAGCGCTGTTACCGCTTGATGAGTGGATTCCTGAAATTATGAGCAAAATCGAGCGCCATGATTACGATTGCCCTGCGTGCAAGTAGTTTCGAGCGTTTGTCAACTTTTTGATAGCGAAAAAGCCTGATTTGATAGCATTTTGATAGCATTTCGGGTTGTTTTGATAGGTTTTTGTCAATATGCCGCTCTATCCTTTCCCCGTTATGAAGGAAAGGGGAGCGGCATATGTTTTCTCTGCTTAAAAGATTCCGAGCGAAATTAGTTCGCTTTGGTCGTAAAAATGAACCTCGAATAAAAGTTATCGCGGGTATTGCGGCTGTATTGGCGCTCTTTGCGTTTGGCTTCTTCGGCACGGCGAATGCTCAAAATAGCGTGCTTGTCAAAGCAAATGGCACCGTTGAGGGTGTGTCGTCTTTATCGAGCGGTACTGCATCTAATGCAAGCGATATTGAATCTAACCAAAGTAAAGACGCAGGCGAAGCTGTTGAAAAGCAGATCTGCGTATATATTTGCGGCCAAGTAACCGCACCGGGTGTGTATTATGTAGCGCAAGGAGCACGCGTATGTGATGTTGTCGAGTGTGCCCAAGGCTTTCTTGAAAACGCATCACTCGAATCGCTTAATCTTGCGCGCCCCGTAAGCGATGGTGAGCAGATAATCGTCCGATCAATAGACGAGCTATCTTCTGATTCAGTAGACAGTGGAAATGCCTCCTCGCAGCTTATCAACATCAATACGGCAACCGCAACGCAGCTCGAGCAAATACCGGGAATCGGCGCTGCATTTGCCCAGCGTATTGTCAATTATCGTGATAAACAGGGGTCATTCAAGACGATTGATGAACTGAAAAACGTATCGGGCATTGGCGATAAGAAACTCGAATCAATCCGTGCCTACATTTGCGTGTAATACGCTATGCTCGAAGTCAATCAGGGGTTTTGCGTTGATCCTGTAGCGAAACGTATGCGCCTTTCACCTCTTTTGCTGTTGGCACTTGTGTTTTGGATAAGTTGCGCTGCATCGTTTGAGGCTGCGCGCGGCATAGATGCAGCACAGCTGTTCCTGCTTGGCTCTTATGGCGCCGCTCTGGCGTTTGGCGTGGCTTTTTGCGCAATGAAGATTCGCATTGCGAACGTCAAGCTTTTCGCTTTCGCGGTTTCAATGCTGCTTGTTGGTGCTACCTGCTCTTTCGCAGGCGCAATTGGCATCGAGCATGCTTGCGAACAATTTGGGGTGAGTGGTAAAAGCGAATCGGCTCAACAAGAGCTCTCGTTCTTCGTTTTGAATGACGCCCAAGAAAGTTCCTACGGTGTATCTGCTGAGTGTTTAACGAAAACCCCCGATGGAAGCATCGCTAAGGTGCGCCTTTATGCGAAAAAGGGAAATCAGTTTTTCTATGGCCAATGCGTGACTGCGCAAGTTGCTGTTTCGTTGCCAAAAGAATCCCAGGAATCTGCGTACTGGTCAAAAGGGATTGCCGCAAAAGCAGACGTAAAGAGCGTGGATGACGTTTCATGGGTAACGCCTTTTGCGGAAAAACGCGCATTATTTATTCAAAATGTGAGCGAAAGATCCGGGGAGTCTTCCCAAACCGGTTTACTGTTGGCGCTTGCTTGCGGGTATCGCGGGCTTTTGCAAGAAGGATCGCTCTATCGCGATTTTCAAGTGGCGGGTTTAGCTCATATTGTTGCCGTAAGCGGTGCCCATTTGAGCTTGGCCATAGCGTTTGTGACCGTTTTGTTTTCGCGTTTACACGTAAAGCGAAGGTATCAAGCGCTGTTGTCGGTGCTGCTTGTTGCCCTGTTTCTCTTCGTGTGCGCGTTTCCCATTTCGGCGTTTCGTGCCGCCTTTATGTCTCTTTTGGCGTGCCTGTCGTTTTTCGCACGAAGAAGAGCCGCCTCGCAAAATGCTTTAGCGCTCTGTATCTTCACGTGTCTTTTAGTTGATCCTGCAATTTCCGTTTCTGCTTCGTTTGCGTTATCAGCGCTTTCCACGCTGGGTATCATTGTATTCGTACCGTTTTTCACCAGGGCATTGGGCAGAACAAAGCAGAGGACTTTTTCATCGAAAGCAAAAGTGTTTGTCAAAGAAAGCGTTTCCCTTACGCTTTCGGCAAGCATCGCAACGCTTCCTTTGTCTGCAGCGCTTTTTGCGCAGGTTTCGCTTATCGCTCCGCTCTCAAACGTTTTGCTCGGCTTGCTTTTCACGCCGCTTTGTATCAGCGCGCTGGCATGCCAAGTCCTCTTTCTGGCATTCGGTTCTTTACCAGGAGTGATTCTTGCGGTTTGCCAGGGGTTATGCAGGGTTTTCTCTTCATTGGTGAGCATTCTTGCAGCATTTCCTTATGCGGCGGTTCCCGCTGAATTGCCCATTGTGTTCGCTCTTGTCTTAAGCGCTTTGCTGTTTATCGGCATTATTTCGTTGCAACGAGGAGCACTTGGGCACGTGATTTCAAACCTCCAGGTTGTTCAGAAAACAAACCCGCAACGAAAGCTGCTTTTCTGCGGCGCGTTTGCGGCGATTGTTTTGATTGCGATTGTTGTTTCAGCGGGAAGAAGTGGTGAAATTTATCTGGCTGCGCTCGACGTGGGTCAAGGGGATGCGTTATTGCTCCGTGACGGAAAAACGGCGATGCTTGTTGATACGGGCAATCAGGATACTCAGCTTAAACGGGAGCTCGCGAAGAAAGGCATTCGACGGCTTGATGCGGTGTTTATCACGCATCCCGATAATGATCACTGTGGTTCGCTTCCGGCGCTCTTGAGTGCGGTGCAAGTGGAAAAAGGATGCGTGCCCGCACCGATGATTACATGCGCTTGTGAGAAATGCGCGGGGGTTCGGGATGCGTTTCACACTGCAGGCGTTCCTTTGGTTGGAATGGAGGTGGGTGATTCGGTCTGCGCAAATCACGTTTCAGCGACAATGATTTGGCCGTATGTTTATGCTCAAGAGGGAGGAAACCAAGACAGCCTTTGCCTGAACATGACGGTTGACGTGAATGGCGATAGCGCGATTGATTATACGGCGCTTCTCGTGGGTGATGCTGAACGCGAAACGCTTGAGTGCATGATAGAGCAGGGGCTTATTGGCAAGGCGGACGTTTTCAAAGTAGGTCATCATGGTTCTGCGGTATCTTGCGACCAAGATGTTCTTGACGTAATCTCGCCACGCATCGCTCTTTTGAGCGTGGGCGCGTATAACCGCTACGG